>NZ_WWIC01000325.1:0-41301 GCF_009872555.1 Streptomyces sp. SID5643 | reverse complement strand
CCGACGATCGCCTGCTCGGGGGTGCCGTGCCCGTGGTGGGCGTACCGCGTCCGGTACAGCTCGACCATGCGCTTGGTGTGGTCGGCGGGCCAGAAGATGTTGTTGTGGAAGAAGCCGTCGCCGTAGTACGCGGCCTGCTCGGCGATCTCCGGGGAGCGGATCGAGCCGTGCCACACGAAGGGCGCGACGCCGTCCAGCGGGCGGGGGGTGGAGGTGAAGCCCTGGAGCGGGGTGCGGAACTTCCCTTCCCAGTCGACGACGTCCTCGCGCCACAGGCGGTGCAGCAGGGCGTAGTTCTCGATCGCGAGGTTGATGCCCTGCCGGATGTCCTTGCCGAACCAGGGGTAGACCGGGCCGGTGTTGCCGCGTCCCATCATGAGGTCCACCCGGCCGTCGGCCAGGTGCTGGAGCATCGCGAAGTCCTCGGCGATCTTCACCGGGTCGTTGGTGGTGATCAGGGTCGTGGCCGTGGAGAGGATCAGCCGCTCGGTGCGCGCCGCGACGTAGCCGAGCATCGTGGTCGGGGAGGAGGGCACGAAGGGCGGGTTGTGGTGCTCGCCGGTCGCGAACACGTCCAGACCGACCTCCTCGGCCTTCAGCGCGATGGCGACCATGGCCTTGATCCGCTCCCGCTCGGTCGGCGTCCGGCCGGTCGTGGGGTCGGGCGTGACGTCACCGACGCTGAAAATACCGAACTGCACTGGTCCTCCAGTCTTGCGGGTGATGGGGTACTTTCCGAAGGTATGAGCCCCCAGGGCGAGCGAGATGCCTCTACGTGCACAGAAAGTGGCCTCGCAGTGCTCTCGCTCGGGCTTCGGCCTCCGGTCCGCGGGGTCGGCAACGAGGGGCCGCCTGCGACCGCGGCCGACGTGCCGCTCGCTCCGCCCGCGCGGTGGCCCTCTCGCGCAAGGCCGGCGGTCTCCCGGGCCGGTCCGGCGGCGCGGAGCGTCGCGCGGGCGGACGGTTGCGCGTCATAGGGGATGCGCTGGAGCCCCCTCCAGTAATCCGAAACCGCAGCAGGCTGGTCAGGTACGGACCAGGGGTGTGTCGACCAGGTGCTCGGCCAGGAACCACGCCTGTCGCTCACCGGTCCTGATCACCTGGGAGACCAGCAGATCGTTGGTGCCGTCGTCGCCGCTCCCGGCCGCCCGGGCTGCGGCGTCATGGGCGTCCACGAGGATCGTCTCGTGTGCCTCCAGCAAACGGGAGAGCATGGCGGGCACTTCCTCCACCCCGTTCGGCGGCCTCGGGATCGACGTGATCTCAGCGACGTGTCGGGCATCTCCCACCGCGACACCGCCCAGCGACTGGACCCGCTCGGCGAGGGCGTCGATGATCTCCAGCTGCTCCCCCGCGTGCTGGTCCAGAACCAGGTGCAACTGGTAGAAGGTGGCACCCCGCATCAACCAGTGGTGCTTCTTGTAGAGGCCGAAGAGGATCTGCGTGTCGGCGAGGACCTTGTTCAGACGCTGGCAGGAATACATCCGCGTCTCGTAGGAGAGGGCGACCGGGAACTGCTTGACGGTTCCGAACTCCTGGATCACCTCCCCCTTCTGATGCAGCCAAGGCTGACTTCCGTGATGGGCGGACGAGTCGACGGTCATGCGCGTCTCCCGGGTGTGTGGTGCTGCGTGTACCTCGGGGACGTTAGGTTCCCGGTCCGGTACCGCCTTGACCAGCAGTGCACGCGGTGGTGACTGACGGCGCACTGTGCCCTGCCCCGGCGCCGGCCTTTCACTTTCGGGCAAGTACGCGTGCGTTGACGGACTCGACCCGCCTTCCGGCCGCTCTAGCGTCGGCCGAAGAGCCCGTGCCCTGTGTGCCGGCAGAACGAGGAGAGGCATGAGTGCGAACGAACAGGCCGACGTAGTGGTCGTCGGGCTGGGACCGGGCGGCGCGTACGTCGCAGTACCGGTCGACCGGCTGCGGCGCGTGTTCCCCACCTGCCCCACGTTGCAGCGGACGGTCGGGGCGGCTCCGGGAGCCCTCCGTTGAACCGCCGTCTCACCTCGCTGACGCCACGGGACACCAGGCGATGGCGCACCATGACCGGCCGCGATTCCGGTGAGTCGCACCGGACCTCCACCCCTCTGGAGCTCTTCTTCGACCTGTGCTTCGTCGTCGCGGTGGCGCAGGCGTCCGGGAGTCTGCACGCGGCACTGGAGACCGGCGATCCCGTCACCGGCGTGCTGCGCTTCGCGCTGGTGTTCTTCACCATCTGGTGGGCGTGGATGAACTTCACCTGGTTCGCTTCCGCCTACGACCCGGACGACGTTCCGTACCGGCTCTCGGTGCTCCTACAGATCACGGGATCACTCGTGCTCGCGGCAGGCGTGGACCGCGCCTTCGAGGCCGGTGACCTGACCGTCATCACCGTCGGGTACGTCGTACTGCGCACGGCTCTGGCCGCACTCTGGCTGCGCGCCGCGCTGGCCGACCCCGTTCGACGCAGGACCGCGCTGCGTTTCGCCTCCGGTGTGGCCGTGTGCCAACTCGGCTGGGTGGGACTGCTTCTCGTCCCGGCGGGCTGGATGCTTCCGGGCATCGTGGTGATGATCCTGGCTGAGTTGTCCGTACCCGTGTGGGCCCAGTCCGCCGGGATGACCCCCTGGCATCCGGGCCACATCGCGGAGCGCTACGGGCTGTTCACCCTCATCGTGCTGGGCGAATCCGTGGCGGCGGCCACCGTCGCCGTCCGTGGCGCCTTCGACCGGCACCACGGCACCGGTCCGCTCTGGGCGCTGGCGGCGGGCGGCCTGCTCATGGCCTTCGCCATGTGGTGGCTGTACTTCGCCCGCCCCGCGCACACCCTGCTCGCAACAACCCACCAGGACCACCGCAGGAGATTCCCCTGGGCCTACGGCCACTACCTCGTGTTCGCCTCGGCGACTGCGGAGGGCGCCGGCCTTGCCTCCTACGCCGACCACGTCACACGCCACACCACGGCCACGCCGGCCGCCGCGGGTGCCGCGATCACCGTCCCGGCGGCCGTGTTCCTGCTGACGGTCTGGGCGGTGCAACTGCTGCCGCACCAGAAGAGCCCGGCCGAACGCCTTGTGTTCCCTGTGGCAGCGGCCGGGGTCCTGGCGGCTTCCTGGACCACCGCACCCGCGCTGGTCTCCGGGCTGCTCCTGACGGCCGCGGCCGTGGTGGCCGGGGCGCGGCGCCGCTGATCCGCACCTCTCCCCGCAGGAGGGAAGTGCCTCACGGAAGGAAGGGGGCCGGCCTTCTCACCTACACCTTCACATCGAGACGCACGAGCGCGCCGATCTCGACGAGTTGGTCCGGCAGTGCCAAGTCGGCGACACCCATGACCGTGCTGGTGGGCCGGTGCTCCCCGAAGTACTCGGCGTGAAGGCGTGCCGTCGCGTCGAAGTTCTCGCGCAGGTTTCTCACCAGAACCGTGGTCTCCACTATCTGGCTGCGCTCGGCCCCGAACTGCTCCAGCACCAGGTCCAGATTCTCCAGCGTGGTGCGGACCTGCACCTCGAAGTCGTCCGCCCCCACGAAGTTGCCGTGACGGTCGTGAGACAGCTGCCCCGACACATGAACCGTGTCACCGACCTGGGTGGCCTGGCTGTACCCGTACAACGATTCCCACGGCATGCCGAACCCGAATGCCTTCACCTGGGGGCTCATGAATCACTCCCTTGAAACAGTTTGTGGGCCGTCAGTTGCAGACAGGCCCCTTGAGCGCAGAGATTACGGGTTCGTGCGGATGGTGTTTGTCTGAAAGCGCCATCGATATGTTCTCCGCGTGCGCGAAATCGGCTGCGCAGTGGGCCCCTTGGGTGCCGGTACGGCGAGTGGAATCACCGTGTCGGCGAAGAAGGCTCAGTGCACTCTGGGAACGCATCCCGTGCACTGCCGGAAAAGCCGGCTTCTTGGGTGCGGCATAAGTTTGCGGCGCAGAAGCAAGCGCCCGAATGCATGCGCAGGCAGATCGGTTTCCGTCCGCTGATGGTGGCGTGCGTCGAAGTCGGTGCGGACGGCATCGGCGTTTTCCGTTCCGTAGAAGGAGGTCGAAAAGGTGTCCACGATGCCGGTCGGTGGGCTTACGCGCCGCGCCACCGACAACGCCGCGGACCTCGTCGTCCGCAACGCCAGAATCCACACCGGAGATCCGATCCGTCCGCAGGCCGAGGCGATCGCCATTCGCGACGGCGTCATCACCGTGGTCGGTGACGACAACGACGTCGCCCCGCACGTCGGCCCGGAGACGCAGGTGGTGGACGCGCTCGGCCGCCGGATGATTCCGGGTCTGAACGACGCGCACCTGCATGTCATCCGTGGCGGTCTCCATTACGTACTCGAACTGCGCTGGGACGGCGTCCGCACGCTTCGCCAGGGACTGGCGATGCTGCGGGAGCAGGCGGCACGCACGCCCAAGGGCCAGTGGGTACGGGTCGTGGGCGGATGGTCCGCCGAGCAGTTCGCCGAACGGCGGCTGCCGACCGTCGCCGAGCTGAACGCCGCCGCGCCCGACACTCCGGTCTTCGTCCTGCACCTCTACCAGGCCGCGGTGCTCAACCGGGCAGCCGTCAAGGCCGCCGGACTCACCCGGGACACCCCCGACCCCAAAGGCGGCCAGATCGTACGGGGGCGGGACGGCGAGCCCACGGGCATGCTGCTGGCGGCGCCCAGTGCGCTCGTCCTGTACTCGACTCTCGCCAAGGCCCCGATGCTGGAGGGGGAGGACAGGAAGACCTCCACTCGGCACTTCCTGCGGGAGCTGAACAGGTTCGGCCTGACATCGGCGATCGACGCGGCCGGAGGGTTCCAGAACTTCCCGGACAACTACAGCACGGTCGTCGAACTGGCGAAGGCGGGCCAACTCTCCTTGCGTATCGCCTATCACCTGTTCCCGCAGACCGCCGGCCAGGAGATCGACGACCTCAAGCGCTGGATCGAAGTGGCCCGGCCCGAGGACGGAGACGAATGGCTCCGTCTCAACGGAGCGGGCGAGAACTTGACGTGGGCGGCGGCGGACTTCGAGAACTTCGCCGAGCCCCGGCCGGAACTGAGCGACTACGAGTCGGAGTTCGAGAAGGCCGTACGTCTCCTGATGGAGAACGGTTGGGGTTTCCGGCTGCACGCCACCTATGACGAGACCATTCGCCGGGACCTCGCGGTTTTTGAGAAGATAGCGGCGGACGGGCTCTTTCCGGGCGGCAACCGATGGCTGTTCGACCATGCGGAAACCGTCTCCGCGGACAGCCTGGACCGCATCGCGGCCCTCGGCGGCGCCATGTCCGTGCAGAACCGCCTTTCCTTCCAGGGCGAGGCGTTCCTCAGTCGCTACGGCCCTGGAGCCGCTGCGGACGCCCCGCCGCTGCGGTCCATGCTGGAGCGGGGACTGACCGTCGGTGCCGGCACCGACGCCACCCGGGTCTCCACCTACAACCCGTGGATCGCCCTGCACTGGCTGGTCACCGGCCGTACCGCGGGCGACTTGGTCCTGCGTCCACCGCACAACCGGGTCGACCGCCGGACCGCGCTGGCGATGTTCACCGAGGCCGGCGCCGCACTGACCGGGGAGGAAGGGGTCAAGGGCGTCCTGCGCAGCGGTTTCCTCGCCGATCTGGCAGTCCTTTCCGAGGACTACTTCAACGTCCCCGAACAGGACATCGCACACATCGAGTCCCTGCTGACGGTCGTCGGGGGCCGGATCGTCCACGCGGCCGCCGAGTACGAGGGCCTTGAGGAGGAACTGCCGCCGGTCAGCCCCGCATGGAGCCCGGTGGCTCACTTCGGCGGCTACCAGGCCACGCCCGCCACCGGATGGTCCGGCGCCCGCCAGGCGGAACTGCTGGGCCAGGCCGTCACCGAGTCCGAGCAGCACCGCCAGTGGCGGGCCCGGCGCACTGCCGACCCCCGGCCGTCGAGCACGTTCTTCGACCCCTGCTTCTCCCTCTGATCTCCCGGGAGTTGCCGGTCATGAGCCGTCCCTCCCGGATGTTCCACCGCATCGCGGCACACCGCGCACGGCGCGGCCGACCCACCCGCGGACACCTGTCCGCGTCCACCCCGTCAGGAAAGGCTTTTCCATGGTCAACGTCTCCGAGGTCACCGCGGCCCCCAGCCCCGACCTGCTCACCCCGGACAACTGTGCCGTTCTGTTCGTCGACCACCAGCCGCAGATGTTCTTCGGCACCGGCAGCGGCGACCGCACCGCGATCATCAACGCGACCGTCGGGCTGGCGAAGGCCGCCAAGGCGTTCGACGTACCGGTCGTGCTGAGCACCGTGGCCGCCGAGTCCTTCTCCGGACCGCTCCTGCCGCAGCTGGCCGGGGTCTTCCCCGAGCAGGAGATCGTCGACCGGACCACGATGAACGCCTGGGAGGACGCCGCCTTCGTCGACGCGGTCAAGGCCACCGGCCGCAAGAAGCTCGTCATCGCCGGGCTGTGGACCGAGGTCTGCGTCGTCCTGCCCGCCCTCTCCGCCCTGGCCCAGGGCTACGAGGTCTACGTGGTCACCGACGCGTCCGGCGGCGTCAGCCCGCAGGCCCACGAGCACGCCGTCCAGCGCATGGTCCAGGGCGGCGTGGTCCCGGTCACCTGGGTCCAGGTGCTGCTCGAACTCCAGCGTGACTGGGCGCGCGGCGAGACCTACATGTCGGTCATGGACGTCGTGAAGGAGCACGCCGGTACCTACGGCCTCGGCGTCGTCTACGCCCAGGCCGTCATCGGAGCCCACGCCGCCGGCTGATTCCGCTCGGCACACGCCGCGGTCACGCACACCGAGTCAGGAACAGACAGGGAAACCATGGACGCTGGACTGCTGGTCCTCCGGCTGGTGACGGGATTGCTCCTCGCCGGTCACGGAGTCCAGAAGGTGAGCTTCCGGCTGGGAGGCAACGGCCTTGCGGGCGGAGCCGAGGAGTTCCGCCGCGACGGGTTCCGCGGTGGCCGGATCACCGCGGTCGTCGCGGGCGCCAGTCAGATCGGCGCCGGCCTGTTCCTGGCCGCCGGCCTGCTCACCCCGCCGGCCGCGATGGCGGCCATGGGAGTGATGACGGTCGCGGGCACCGTCAAGCGGCGCAAGGGCCTGTGGGTGCAGAACGACGGATACGAATACCCACTGGTCCTCGTCGCCGTCTTCGCTGTGCTGGCCCTCACCGGGCCCGGCCGGTGGTCGCTCGACCGGGCGCTGGACCTCGACCCCTGGCCGCTGTGGGTCGTCCTGTGCGCGCTCCTGGCCGGCCCGGTCAGCGGACTGCTGACACGCGCCGTGCTGCACCGCCCGGCCACCGCTACGGAAGGGAAGCACAGTGCGCAGGCTGCTGCATGACATGGTCCGCACTCTCGCGCCGCCCAGGCAGGACCGCCACGGCCCGCTGCCTCCTCTCATGCTCACGCTGACGCTGGTGACCGGCCTGGTCGACGCGGTGAGCTATCTGGCGCTCGGGCATGTCTTCGTCGCCAACATGACGGGCAACGTGGTGTTCCTCGGGTTCGCCCTGGTCGGCGCCGCGGACCTGTCCGCGGTCGCCTCCGTCGTGGCGTTGGCGGCCTTCCTCACCGGAGCGCTCGCCGGCGGCCGACTCGCCAACCGGTTCGCGACACACCGGGGAAAGCTGCTGAAGGCGGCCACAGCCGTACAGACGGTGCTGGTCGTTGTCACCGTGGCCGCCGCGGCGGCCACCGACGGGCAGGTCACCACGGCCGTCCGGTACACACTGATCGTCTTTCTCGGACTCGCCATGGGCCTTCAGAACGCCGCCGCCCGGCGACTCGGGGTCCCCGACCTCACCACGACCGTGCTGACCCTGACGCTGACGGGCCTGGCCGCGGACTCCGGCCGGGCCGGCGGTGAGGGGCCGCGGCCCGGCCGCCGGATCCTGTCGGTGCTGATCATGTTCCTCGGCGCCTACGCGGGCGCACAGCTGGTGCTGCACGACCACCTCGTGCTCACCCTCGCCCTGATCCTCCTGCTCCTCGCCCTCACGACCGTGATCACGCACCGTCTCTCGGCCGCCGAACCGGCCTGGACCCGGTCGCCGTCCTGAGCCGTGGGTGCCCCGGTGTCAACGACGACGCGTCGACGGCGGGCTTCGGCCTGGTCTCCGCTCACAGCGCGCGTCTTCCGCGCCCTGTGGATCGCACAGCTCGTCTCCAACGTCGGCAGCTGGATGCAGACGGTGGGCGCGCAATGGCTGCTGATCGGGCACAGTGCCGAACTGGTGACACTCGTCCAGACCGCGTCCGGCCTGCCCGTCATGCTGCTGGCCCTGCCCTCGGGCGCGCTGGCCGACCGTTACGACCGCCGCAGAGTGCTGCTGGCCGCTCAGATCGCCATGCTCGTCGTCTCCTCCGGGCTGGCTGTCCTCGCGTTCGCCGGCGAGCTCACGCCCGGTGTCCTGCTCGGCCTCACCTTCCTCATGGGGTGCGGGACCGCCCTGATGGGTCCGGCCTGGCAGGCGATCCAACCGGAGCTGGTGGAGCGGGACATGCTGGGCGAGGCCGCCGCGCTCGGCGCCGTGAACATGAACCTGGCCCGAGCGCTCGGCCCGGCCCTCGGCGGGGCGGTCGTCGCGGCGGCGGGCGCCGGCTGGGTCTTCGCCTTCAACGCGGTGTCCTACCTGGGTATCGCCGCCGTACTCCTGTTCTGGAAGCGGCCGCAGCCCCAGGCACCCACGGCCGGGAACGACAGCGTCCTGACGGCCCTGGGCGTCGGTCGCCGGTACGTGTGCAACACCCCCGGGGTCCGCCGGATCCTGCTCCGCACGGTGCTGTTCATACCCGGCGGCGCCGCGCTGTGGTCGCTGCTCCCCCTGGTCGCGAGCCGCTCCCTCGAACTGGGCTCGGGCGGGTACGGTCTGCTGCTCGGCGCGGTCGGTGCCGGTGCCGTCGGCGGTGCCTTCGTCCTGCCGGCCGTGCGACGCGCCCTCGGTGCCAGCGGCACACTCGCCGCCGGTGCCGTCGTCTTCGCGGCGGTGCTGGCCGTCCTGGCGACGGTGCCGGTTGCCTGGCTGACGGTGGTGGTACTGCTCCCCGCCGGGCTGGCCTGGATCGGCGTGCTGTCCACCCTCAACGCGGCTCTCCAGGCGACGCTCCCCGGCTGGGTGCGGGCACGGGGGCTCGCGGTGTACCTCCTGGTCTTCCAGGGCGGGCAGGCCCTGGCGGCGCCCGTATGGGGCGCGCTGGCCGCCGGAGCGGGACTGACCGTCTCCCTCCTGACAGCCGCCGCGTCGCTCCTGGCCTGTGCGGTGAGCACGCGCCGCTGGCCGCTGAACGCCGACGCGGACGCGGTCGACCCGACGCCGTCCGACCACTGGCCCGTCCCGCCGCTGGTGTTCGTGCCGGGCCCGGCCGACGGCCCGGTGCTGATCTCGGTGTCCTACCGGGTCGGCTCCGAGAACAGGGCCGCGTTCACCGACCACATGACCCGCGTGGCCCGTTCACGTCGGCGCACGGGAGCCTACGCCTGGGGGCTCTACCAGGACGGCAACGATCCGGAAAGGTTCGTCGAGAACTACCTGGTCGCCTCGTGGTCCGAGCATCTCGCCCAGCACCACGACCGGCTCACGGCCACCGACCGCGGGCACGAGGAGCTCGCCCGCCGCTTGTTGGCGCCGGGGACCGCACCCGAGGTGACGCATTCGTTCGATGCTGCCGCCGGGCCCGTGGTGCGCGACGCGACGAGGCCGGCCGACGGGGCGACGCAGGTCCTCGACGAGCAACGGGCGGGCGAACACCCGGCCCCCGGGGCCGGTTGCCGGCGCGCCGAAGGAGAGGCGGACGGCGTACGGGTCATCGGGCATCCGTGAGCTGTGCGGACGAGAGGTGCTGCGGCGTCGGTCGTTGAGTCGCCCGCCACTCACGGGGTGCCATGCCGTAAGCGGTCCGGAACACCCGGCTGAAGTGCGCGGCGCTGGTGAAGCCCCACCGGTGTGCCACCGCGGCGATCGCGGCGTTCCTGTGCAGCGTCAGGTCGCGTCGGCAGGTCTCCAGGCGACGGCGCTGAATCCAGCGGCCGACTGTGGCGTCCTCACTCTCGAACAGCTTGTGCAGATAGCGCAGGGATATGTGGTGGGCCTCGGCGATGGCCTGCGGGGTCAGATCGGGATCCGCGAGGTGCCGGTCGATGAACGCCTGGATCCGCAGCAGCAGTGCCCGGTTCCCACGGGGCAGGTCCTCGGTCGCCCGGCCGAGGATTTCGTCGGCCAGCACGTCGAGCAGATCCACCACGTTGCGTGCCATCAGTTCGCCGGTGCGCGGCGCGCAGTTTCCGGCGCCGTCCACGAGTCCGGCCAGGAAGGGCGCGAGCAGACCGCCGAGAGACGTGTCGGGGCCGAGCGGACGGGCGGTCACTCGGGCCAGGTCGTCCTCGCTCAGACTCAGGACGTCCCTCGGCAGAACAAGGGACTTCGTCCGGAAGGGCTCGGGGAAGGACAACCGGAGGGGGCGGGCCACGTCGTGGACGAAGACGTCTCCGGCGGTCAGAAGCGCAACACGGCTGTCCTGCTCCAAGCGGCCGGACCCGCTGTCCAGCAACGTGACCACGACGTACCCACTCCGGCTGTGGCCCGCGGCGAGTCGGTGCGTTCGCACGGCGGTCAGGGCGTCGCCGGCCACGGTGACGGCCTGGAGGCGCCCGAGCGGTGTGGCACTGATCGTGCCGGTGCCTGCGTCGTCCGGGGCGGTCATGTCCACGACGCCGAACATCCGGGACAGAGCCGCGCGCCAGTACGCACGCCGGTGCGGGGCGGACAGCGGGTCGAGGGTGTGGAGATGGTGGAGAGCGCTGGGTTCCTGGACATCTGGGGCCACTGTTTCCTGTCCTTCGGCCGGTGTGTGCCTTCCTCACCACCGTGCCAGCGGGACCGGACCGGCACATCGCGTGAACCCGCTAGATCCAGTCCCTGGTCAGCAGCGACGTGGTGTCACCTGATGGCTCCCTCGGTGGCGCCGGCGGTGATGTAACGCTGGGAGACGACCAGCAGCAGGGCGGCGGGGGCGGAGGCCAGGACCGCGGTGGCCATGGCGGCGTTCCACTGGTTCGTGTGGGCACCGAGGTACTGGTAGACGCCGAGAGTGATCGGCTGGACGGTCTGCGTGGTGGTCAGGGTGAGGGCGAAGAGGAAGTCGCTCCAGGCGAAGAGGAAGGTGAAGACCGCAGCGGTGATTAACGCGTTGACGCTCACCGGCAGCACCACGGAGCGGAAGACGCGCAGCGGGCCGGCGCCGTCCACGCGAGCGGCGTCGATGATCTCTTCGGGGATGGTCCGCATGAACGAGTACAGGATGACGATGGCGAGGGGGGTGCCGGCGGTGGACTGGGCGAGGATCAGACCGAGGTGGGAGTTCAGCAGACCGAGGTCGCTGTAGGCGCTGTAGAGCGCGTTGGCCACGACGATGCCGGGCACCATCTTCGTGATCAGGACCCCCAGGAGCATGAGGTCGGTACCGCGCAGGGAGAACCGTGCCAGCGCGTGGGCCGCCGGCGCCGCCAGCCCGAGGCTGAGGACCACGCTGCCGAGGGACACGATGATGCTGGTGAGGAGAGCGCGCCCCTGAGCGCGCAGCGCGACGACGTATCCGCTGAAGTCGGGCGGAAGGGGGAACCAGCCTCCTCGCAACGTGTTCCCGTCCGGCTGGAGGGAGGCGTTCACCACCCAGTAGACCGGGAACAGCATCAGCGCGAGCAGGAGGATCCCGACCAGGGTGGACAGGAGACCGCGGCGCGGGGCTCGCTTCATGGGAGCTCCGTCTCACACGTTCCGGGCGCGGCGGTCGACGCGCAGGTAGACGAGGGCGAAGAGGAGTGAGAGCACGATGAGCACGTTGCCCAGCACGGCACCGCGCCCGAACTCGAACTGCTGGAAGGAGATTTCGTAGGCGCGGGTGGCTACGGTCTCCGTGGCGTCCGCCGGACCCCCTCCGGTGACCACGAGGATGATGTCCAGCACCTTGACCGTGTGGACGACGTCCAGCACGAGCACGACGTTCACCACAGGCCGCAGCAGCGGCCAGGTCACATGGCGGAAGGACCTGACCGGTCCGGCGCCGTCCAGCTTCGCCGCCTCGGACAGGTGCCCGGGGATGTTCTGAAGGCCGCTGTGGAGGATCACCGTGTTGAAGGGGATGCCGACCCAGACGCTGACGACGATCACCGACACCAGGGCGTGTGAGGGGCTGGTGAGCCAGGGGACACCGGACGCGGAGAGATGAAGACCGCGCAGCAGGGCGTTGACGGCACCCGTCTCGGGGTCGAGCATCCGCCTCCAGGTCGTACCGGTGACGACCAGGGGCAGGAGCCAGGGCAGCAGCAGAAGCCCACGCAGGATGCCGCCGAGCGGGAAGCGGCGCTGAAAGAACAGCGCGAGGAACAGGCCGATGACGAACTGTCCGAGGACGGAGGCCGTGGTGAACAGGACGGTGTTCACCAGGGCTTCGGAGAACAGCTCGGACGAAAGGACCCTTGAGTAGTTCAGCAGCCCCACGAACGGGGCGGCGCCCGTGTAGAACGTGGTGATCGTGTACTGCTGAAAGCTCATCACGACGTTCTTGAGGAGCGGGTAGCCGAAGAAGAGCAGCAGGTAGACCGCGGCGGGCAGGACGAACATCCACCGGGCGAGTCGCCTGCCGGGGCCGGACGGGTCAGTCACCGGTCGCGATCTGCTGGGCGTGTCTCAGGGCCTGCTCCGGTATCCGCTTCCCTGTCAGCGCGGACTGGATCGCGGTGTAGATCCCGGTCGCCGCCTTGGGCCACCTGACGCCGAGCTCCTCGGTGCGGGAGCGCGCTCGTTCCACACTCTCGACGAAGACGGCCGATGACGGGTTCTGTTCGGCGTACCGGGCGGCTACCTCGGTGCGGGAGGGGACCGTGAAGTGCTGCTCGGCCAGAGCGAGCATGTTGGCGGAGTTGTTGAGGCAGGCGAGTACCTGGGCGGCCTTCTGCTGCCGGGCCTCGGAGGGGCCTTGCGGGACGGTCCACACCTCACCGCCCAGCGGGGTGACCAGGTTCTGCCCCGTTCGGGGCACCGGGACGGGGGCCACTCCCCAGTTCAGGTCCTTGTCCGCGTTCAGAGCGGGGATCCGCCACGGACCGTTGATCATCATGGCCGTCCGCCCGGCGGCGAACTGGTCGTGGACCTCGGCCTGAGTCCAGTTCAGCACCGACTTCGACATGGACCCGCTCGACACCAGATCGACCCACAACTGGAGCGCCTGCGCGGCCTGCGGGGTGTCCAGCTGTCTCTCGTGCCCGCCGTTGGACCACAGGAAGGGCAGGAACTGCCAGCTGCTTTCGAAGGTGGCGCTCGCGTCGACCGCCATGCCGTACCTTCCCGAGCGGGTCAGCGCGGCCGCCGCCTTCTTCAGCTCGTCCCACGTTCTGGGCACGGGGACACCGGCTTCGGCGAGCATGTCCTTGTTGTAGAAGAGGGCGACGGTGCTGACGTAGGGAGCCAGCCCGTACACCTCTCCCTCGTACGTGCCCGCTGACAGGATGCCCTCGGAGATGCCGGAGGTGTCGATGCCGTACTGCTCCAGCGGGGTCAGCGCGCCGGTCCGGGCGATCTGCTGGAGGTCGGCGTTGTCCAGCATCAACAGGTCGGGAAGAGTCCGCGAAGAGGCTTGCCGCAGCACCCTGGGAACGAGTGAGGCCGGTGGGACGCTCGTATGCTCGATCTTGACGCCGGCCGCCTTGCCGCAGGTCACCAGCATGTCGTTCCATTGGGCGTGCTCAGTCGTGTCGGTGTAGTAGTCGAGCACGGTGATCGAGGTGACCTCGCCCCCGGCGGACCCGGTGCCGGACCCGTCGACGCATCCGGTGATGACCGAAGTGAGCGCGAGAACGGCGGCCACGTGGGTGGAGACGCGCCATGCCCGCCGTCCGGCCGATGAAATCATGCTGGTGCCCTTACCGAGTGACTGTTCGGGGCTGAGGCCGTACCGCGCGGAGGTGGGGCTCCAAGAGCCGTCGGGATTGCCCGGACCGTGATTCTGTTCGAATGCATCCTAAATGGTCCCGGAGGGCTCACTGCGCGGGGCGTTCCCGAGGCGGGGTGCGGGCGGTGGTCGTCGTGGTCGTCAGAGCCACCGGCTCTGCTCGGCGGCTTCGAGGATCATCGCCACCACGGCAGCGGGCTGAGACAGGAGCACGGCGTGCGATCCGTCCAGCACGTGCTCGGCTGCCGCCATGCGCTGGGCCATGAAGCGCTGGGCGGTGGGGTTGAGTATCCGGTCGGCGGTCGCGATCGCGTACCAGGACGGTGTGGAGGCCCAGGCGGGCCTGCCCGATCTGCCGGTCAGCGCGGCGCAGGCGATCGGGCGTTGGGTGACGGCCCGTACCTCTGTGACGAGGGGCGGTAGGTCGGCCGCGTACACCTGGGGGAACAGGTCCTCGCGCAGGTGGATGCCGCGTTCCGGGTGACCGGACGTGTGCGCGGGGGAGTCCGCGGTGACGATCGCACCGGCCCCCGCCGCGGGGGCGAAGCGGTTCACGACGTCCAGGACGCACTCGCCCGTGTCGAGACCGAACGCGGCGACGTAGCACAGGGCCACGACGTTGTCGGCGTCGGCGGCGGCCTCTGTGATGACCGCGCCGCCGTAGTCGTGGCCGACCAGCACGACGGGGACGTCGATGCCCTGGACCACGCTTCTGATCCAGGCGGCGTCCTGGGCCAGATCGCGCAGCGGGTTCGCCGGGGCGAGCACCGTCCGTCCGTCATCGTGAAGGAGGGCGATGACCTCCGCCCACGACGACGCGTCCGTGAACGCACCGTGCACGAGCACGATGGTCGGCGATGGGTGGCTGGGTCCGTGCATGCCGGTGACCTCCGACGGGCTGGGGGGATCCCTCAACCAAGCGTGTCCGGTCGCGGCGTCGCATCGCGTGAACGTACCAACCCTCTCGTCAGTCCCCGGGCAGGGCCGTGACCAGATTGGCCAGCTGCACCCGGGAGTTGATCGACAGTTTGCGGAACACGGACGTCAGGTGGGTGTTGACCGTGTGCGGGGAGATGACGAGCAGGTCGGCGGCCGACCGGTTGGTGTGGCCCTGGGCCACCAGCCGCGCGATCTTCCTCTCCGACGCGGTGAGGGCCTCCCACCCCTGCACGGGGCGCTGCACGGCCGCCGGCCTGCGACTGCCGGCCCCGGCCTTCTCCAGGTCGCGCTGCACCAGCGTCGCCGCGGCGCGAGCGCCCGTCGCGACGAGGGTGTCGCGGGCGTGGGTCAGCGCGGGCACGGCCCGATCTGTCCGGCCCGCCGCCAGGAAGGCCCGGCCGAGATCCGCTGCCGCAGCGGCCCTCACGAGAGGGCGGGGGCCTGAGTCGAGCACGTCCACGGCGCGTTGGAGGGCGGTGAGATCGTGCTCCACGAGTCCACGGGCGTGCGCCGCGACACCCGTGGCGGTCGGCACGGAAGGGTTGCGTTCGGCGTGGGCCGCGGCCTGTGCGGCCAGTTCCCCGGCCAGTACCTCGTCGGCACCGTTCAGGGCCATACGTATCGCGGGGCCCGTCCAGTCGCGCAGGACACGCCAGCGCATGAAGGGGCCTTCCCGTTCCACTTGGCGAATCCTGTCGACGCTCAGGCCGGTGTCCCCGTCGGCGTCGGCGTGGAGCGCTTCGAGGAAGCGCACCGCGGCCGTGTTGCCCGGGTTGGGTTTGGCATCCAACCCCTCCCGCGCCGCGGCCAGATGCAGCCGCGCGGCATCCCGGTCACCGCACAGCAGGGCGATCCAGGAGCGGATCACACGACCGTTCACCTGCTGGACCGGTGCGTTGACCTCGTTCTCCAGATGCTCCATGGTCGCGAAGGCGGCGTCGGCGTCGTCGAGCCGGCCCAGCCCCAGATCGTGCTGGCCCTGGGCCCACGACAGCATCGCCTGACGCGTCGTGCCGGCCTCGGTCGCCTGGAGGAGCAGCCGTCCACCGGCGTCGAAGTCGTCCATGTGCAGGTGCGCGATGATCTCTTCGGGCAGGAAGGCGGAGTCGAGGGCGCTCAGCGCGGCGAAACGGTTCAGCGCGAGCGCGTTCTCTCCGGCGTTCTGAGCGATCTCGCCCAGCCCGGACAGGGCCAGGGTGTGTGCATCGCGGTCACCTGCCTGGACCGCGGCCCGCAGCGCGGCCTCACCGGCCTCGCGCGCGGCCACCAGATCGTGGTCCCGGGACAGAGCCAGGGTTCGCAGGGCGGTCAGCCTCGCGGTGATCCGAGGGACGGCACCTGCCGTGGCGAGGGCCGCTTCGGCCCGTCGCCGCAGTTCCCCTGCGCGGTCCATGTTCCACAGCGCCCCGCCGAGACCGGCCTGGAGCCGGCTGAACTCCTCCAGGGGCGGTCTCTCCGCCAGCAGCCGGTCTCCCGTCGACAGGGCTTCGCCGTTCCGGCCGGCCCGGGTCAGGAAGAGGATCGTCTGCTCTCCCACGGCGTACCGGAGGGGCCGGGCGGACGGCACCAGCTCCAACGCGCGCGTCATCAGGTCGGCCGCGAGCCCCGGTGTGACCGGCAGCACGTCCTCGGCCGCGCGCCGCAGGAGCGACACGGCCTCCTCGTCCCCGGGAGCCGCCCCCCTGAGGATGTGCGACACCGCGTCGACCGGGGGACGTCCCGCGGCGACGAGACCCCGGGCGGCCTCCCGGTGGAGGGCTTTGCGGGCCGAGGGTGACAGGTCGACGTACACCGCCTGGCGCAGCAGGTCGTGCCGGAAGACCAGGTGATCACCGTCATCGTCCAGAATGCCGGCGCCCACGGCTTCCTCAAGGGCGTTGATCAGGGCGGCGGCGGGTCGCCCGCAGAGCGCGGCGGCGTCGTGGAAGCCGAACCTGCGTCCCAGTACGGCGCCCATCCGAAGGAAGCGGAGCGTGTCGGCCTGCAAGGACCTGAGTCTGCCGCGCACCCCCACCACGAGTCCGCGGGGGACGAGGTCGTCCGAGGATTCGGCGTCACGCAGGGCCGCGAGCATCTCGACTGCCAGGAACGGGTTCCCGCCCGCTCCGTCGAGCAGGTCCCGTACCCGTTCGTCGGCCGCCGTGCCGAGCGTGTCGTCGGCCAGTTGGGCGATCGCGGCGCCGGACAGGGGGCCCAGGGCCACGGTGGCCACCCGGAGGCTGCCGCTCGCAGCCTCGACGATCTCCTCAGCCGGGCCCGCGGCCTCCCGGCGCCCGGCCAGCAGCCACAGCACCGGCGACGTGCGCAGGCGTACCGGAAGCTGCCGCAGTGCGAAACGGCTCAGCGGATCGGCCCACTGCACGTCGTCCAGGCCGATCAGGACCGGCATGCTGCCCGCCCGGGCTTCGATCGCCTCCGCCAGGCGTTCCAGCAACCAGATCCGCTGGTCGTGGTTGCGGGCGATGTCGGCGAACGTATCGGCGGACAGCAGCGGTCGGTCACCGTGCAGGACACACGCGGCCAAGGACGAGAGCGGCACGATGTGGTGCAGTTCGTCGGCCTTGCCGACGCCGACGGAGTACCCCGCCTGCCGGGCCATGGAGACGGCTGCCGCGAGCAGCGTCGTCTTGCCGATGCCCGGCTCGCCCCGGATGAGGGCCAGTCCGCTGCTTCCCGTGCGGACCACGGAGGCGACCAGTGCCTCGAGTTCGCCCAGTTCGTGCTCTCGGCCGCGTAGACCGCTGCGGGACAGCGGACCGCCCGCCCCTGCCATGGATGACCCTTTCCGTCCGCGCTCTTCCGTCGAGACCGCTACCTGGCGCAGCGGGTGTGCGTGGATCCCGACGCCGGTGACGAGCGCGGTCCGACCACGGGGGAGGCGGTGCGTTGGTGAGCCCTTGCCTGTCTGTGCACTGTAACTGGTCCTTGTGTGCACTGTGGGGCGCCTGCCCAGGTCAGGACGCTGCCGAAGGCGGCGGAGGACGAGGAGGTCGCGCACAGGGTCGCCCCGGGGCACTCGCCTTCCGGCGCTCCCCGGCAAGAAGTGATGCGCTCACGGACAACGCGGGGGGAGGTGGCCGTCCTAGCGTCGTTTTGTCCCGTCCCGGCCGCGCATCCGACCGCGCACCAGACACAGCGAACGAAGGAAGAAGACCTTGCCTTACATCACCGTGGGTCAGGAGAACTCCACCACCATCGACCTGTATTACGAGGACCACGGCTCCGGCCAGCCGGTCGTCCTCATCCACGGGTTCCCGCTCGACGGACACTCCTGGGAACGGCAGAGTGCGGTGCTGCTGGAGGCGGGCTACCGCGTGATCACCTACGACCGCCGCGGGTTCGGGCAGTCGAGCCAGCCGACGACCGGGTACGACTACGACACCTTCGCGGCCGACCTGAACACCGTGCTGGAGACCCTCGATCTCCGGGACGCCGTCCTGGTCGGTTTCTCCATGGGCACCGGTGAGGTCGCGCGGTACGTGTCCACCTTCGGCTCAGCCCGGGTCGCCAAGGTCGCCTTCCTGGCCTCGCTGGAGCCCTGCCTGCTGAAGACGGACGACAACCCCGACGGGGCCGCTCCGCAGGAGTTCTTCGACGGCGTCGCGGCGGCCGTCAAGGCTGACCGCTACGCGTACTACACGGACTTCTACAAGGACTTCTACAACCTGGACGAGAACCTCGGCTCCAGGATCAGCGAGGAGGCCGTGCGCAACAGCTGGAACGTCGCGGCGGGTGGCGGCTTCTACGCCGCGGCCGCCGCGCCCTCCACCTGGTACACCGACTTTCGCGCCGACATCCCGGCCATCGACGTGCCTGCGCTGATCCTGCACGGTACGGGCGACCGCATCCTGCCGGTCGAGGCCACGGGGCGGCCGTTCCACAAGGCGCTGCCGTCCGCCGAGTACGTGGAGATCGAGGGTGCCCCGCACGGACTGCTGTGGACCCACGCGGAAGAGGTCAACGCCGCACTCCTCGCCTTCCTCAGGAAGTGACCTCGAACGCAGGCCGCTCGGCGGCCTGCGGATCGCGGCCGTCCGTTCGGGATCACCGAGACAGGTGAACCCGGCGGGCGGCCGTGCGTTTTTGCCCTCCCTGCGGTGGCGTGGCCCGCCCGCCCGAAGCAGGCGGCCCCGACCACGGGACGCGGCCGGGCCGTCCGGCGAACGCGGGGGCGGAGGGCCGACCGGGGCGGTGGTGGCCGCAACGGCGGTCACCACCCAACGTGCCCTCGACGTGCCCCGGCCGCCTGTCGGCCCCTCCCCGGCACGAAAAAGGGCGAGGCCCGAAGACCCCGCCCGACTCCCGCAAGACCCCGGCTCAGGGCCACACCAGGCAGTACGGCTGATGCCCCGCCTCATGCAGCCGGTGTGAGAAGTCCTGCCACTCGTGCAGCAGCTGGTAGACGTTGAACGCGTCCCGGGGGCCGCCGCGGTCCGGGACCGTCGACCAGATGAACGCCGCCGCGCCCACGGCCTCCTCGCCGATGCCGCGCAGGGGGTCGACGACCGTCATGGGGAGCTTGACCACCGCGTAGTCGGGGTGCAGGACGACCAGTTCCAGGGGCGGGACCTTGTGCAGGGGGACGCCCTCGATGCCCGTGAGGACCATGGCCGCCATCGTCTCGGGCTTGATCTTCGTGAACATGCCGTTCATGCCGAGCTCGTCGCCGCCGAGCTCCTCGGGGCGCATCGAGATCGGGACGCGGGCCGCGGTCGCGCCGTCGGGCGCACCGAAGTACTTGTACGTCACCCCCACCCGACCACCATTCCCGCTGCTCCCGGCCCGAAGATCGTCCACCTGCCGTTCAGTACGTCCGGCGGCCCGCTCCGGTTCACTCGGTACACCCTGTGTCTGACGCGGTTCCTGAGCGTCCTCCGCCTCGCGCCGGTGCCTTCCCCGCCGGGCACGTCGAGGACCCAGGTCATCAGTCCCCTCGCCCAGTCCGCCACCGCGATGCATATCTCCACCCGACTGCTTTTCCAGAACGCGTCGCCCCCGCCGCGCAACCCGATCATCGTGTCAGTGACCTCCCCCACGGCCGCCCGCCGAAACGTACGCCGAAACATCCGGCCGCAGGATCTCCGCAGCCTGCGACGGCCCCGGGCCGTTTGAGCTGTGAGTATCAGGGTCCAGTCTCGCAGACGACGGGGATCGGGGGGCGGGTTGTCCCGTGCCCCGCCCTCCCACGCCCCTGGCCTACCCTGAACAGGTCACTGACACCCGGAGCCCGACAGCGTCGGAGAAGGTCGGAGAAGTCGCAGGTCATGAGTGAACTGACATATCCGTATGAAGCACCGGCCTCGCAGGCTCTTTTCGACCGCGCGGCGGCCGTCACGCCCGGGGGCGTGAACTCACCGGTGCGGGCCTTCCGAGCCGTCGGCGGTACGCCGCGGTTCATGGTGTCCGGCACCGGCCCCTATCTGACCGACGCCGACGGCAGGGAGTACGTCGACCTCGTCTGTTCCTGGGGGCCCATGATCCTCGGGCACTCCCACCCCGAGGTCATCGCCGCCGTGCAGGACGCCGTCTCCCGCGGCACGTCCTTCGGCACGCCCGGTGAGGGCGAGGTCGCGCTCGCCGAGGAGATGACCGCCCGGGTCGCGCCGCTGGAGCAGGTGCGGCTCGTGTCCAGCGGGACCGAGGCGACCATGTCCGCGATCCGGCTCGCGCGTGGGTTCACGCAGCGCACCAAGGTGATCAAGTTCGCCGGGTGTTACCACGGGCACGTCGACTCACTGCTCGCCGCGGCCGGCAGCGGTGTGGCCACCTTCGCGCTGCCCGACACCCCGGGCGTCACCGGCGCCCAGGCCGGCGACACCATCGTCCTGCCCTACAACGACCTCGACGCCGTGCGCGAGGCCTTCCGGGCGCACCCGGGCGAGATCGCCTGCGTGATCACCGAGGCATCCCCGGGCAACATGGGCGTCGTCCCGCCCGCCGAGGGCTTCAACCAGGGCCTGAAGGACATCTGCTCCGACAACGGTGCCCTCTACGTCTCCGACGAGGTCATGACCGGCTTCCGGACCAGCCGCGCCGGGTGGTTCGGGGTCGACGGCGTCGTCCCCGACCTGATGACCTTCGGCAAGGTCATGGGCGGCGGCTTCCCGGCCGCGGCCTTCGGCGGGCGCGCGGACGTGATGGCCCACCTCGCCCCGGCCGGACCCGTCTACCAGGCCGGCACCCTGTCCGGTAACCCCGTCGCCACCGCCGCCGGGCTCGCCCAGCTGCGGCTCCTCGACGACGCTGCGTACGCCAAGGTCGACGCGGTGTCGAAGCAGATCCAGGGACTGGTCACCGACGCCCTGTCCAAGGAGGGCGTGGCGCACACGCTCCAGACCGCCTCCAACATGTTCTCGGTGTTCTTCACCGACCGGCCGGTGCGCAACTACGAGGACGCCAAGACCCAGGAGTCCTTCCGCTTCACCGCGTTCTTCCACTCGCTGCTCGCCGACGGCGTCTACCTGCCGCCGTCCTCCTTCGAGTCCTGGTTCGTGTCCACCGCGCACGACGAGCGGGCCGTGCAGCGGATCGCCGACGCCCTTCCGGCGGCGGCCCGGGCGGCGGCGGAGGCGACGGCATGAGCGACGTGACGGACAAGGACGTCACCGTCGTCCACGTCATGCGGCACGGCGAGGTCGCCAACCCGGACGGCATCCTCTACGGCCGGCTTCCCGGCTACCACCTGTCCGACCTGGGCCGCCGCATGGCCGACCGGGTCGCGGAGCACCTGTCCGGACGCGATGTGACGCACGTCGTCGCCTCGCCGCTGGAGCGGGCACAGGAGACGGCCGAGCCGATCGCGAAGGCGCACGGGCTGGACCTGGCGACCGACGAACGGCTGATCGAGGCCGACAACATCTTCCAGGGCAAGACGTTCGGCGTCGGGGACGGAGCGCTGCGCAAGCCGGGCAACTGGAGGCACCTGGTCAACCCGTTCCGGCCGTCCTGGGGCGAGCCGTACGTGGACCAGGTCGTCCGCATGATGAGCGCGCTGAGCGCCGCGAAGGACAAGGCCCGCGGGCACGAGGCGGTCGTGGTCAGCCACCAGCTGCCGATCTGGATCGTCCGGTCCTACGTCGAGCGCCGCCGCCTGTGGCACGACCCGCGCAGGCGCCAGTGCACGCTCGCCTCGCTGACGACCTTCACGTACCAGGGCGACCGGATCGTCTCCGTCGGCTACACCGAGCCGGCCCGCGATCTCGTCCCGGCCCACCTCCTCGCCGGCGCGAAGCCGGTGAAGGGCCAGGACAAGGCGTTCGGAGCGTAGGCGCCGCAGTCGTCGGCAGGGTGTGTTCGAAGGCGGCTGCCCGGGATATCCCGGGCAGCCGCGTACGCCTTTCCCCGGACGTCCGCGGTCCTTGCGTTCGCCCCCTTCTGATCGCTTACGACTCCTTCGTTACGGAATCTGCGCAATTGAGCGGAACCTCCCCGTTCTTCACGTCCTCTGACTGGGTGACCCAGCACGACGTGACGAATCGGGGATGCCATGCGCGCTCTCTCCCGCAGGGGAATGCTCGGACTCGGCGCGGGAGCCGCCGCCGCCTCGCTCGCCGGATGCGGTGGGCTCACGGGCTCGGACGATTCCGGCCGCTCCGCCGGTTCCGGCGGTGACTCCGCACAGGGCGGATCGAAGCCGAAGCCGAAGCCCACCGCCCGGCCCATCGGCGACGGCTCCACCGCCCACACCGGCAAGCAGCCCCACCAGCCCGCGGGGCCCGAGCCGCTGGAGCCGGGGCAGACTCCGCCGCAGTTCGTCGTGTTCTCCTGGGACGGCGCCGGCGAGGTGGGCAACGGCCTCTTCCCGCGCTTCCTGGACCTCGCCAAGGAGCACGGCGCCGCCATGACCTTCTTCCTCTCCGGGCTGTACCTGCTGCCCGAGTCGAAGAAGCGCCTGTACAACCCGCCGAACAACCCGCGCGGCGCCTCCGACATCGGCTACCTCACCGACGGGCACGTCAAGGACACGCTGAAGAACGTCCGCCGGGCGTGGCTGGAGGGCCACGAGATCGGCACCCACTTCAACGGGCACTTCTGCGGCGAGTCCCACGGCTCGGTCAAGAACTGGACGCCCCGGCAGTGGCGCAGCGAGATCGACCAGGCGAAGTCCTTCGTCAAGGAGTGGCGCACCAACACCGGCTGGACCGACCTGCCGCCGCTGCCGTTCGACTACGACAAGGAGCTCGTCGGCGGTCGTACGCCCTGCCTGCTCGGCCAGGACAACCTGCTGCCCACCGCTCGCGAGCTCGGCTGGCGCTACGACGCCTCATCGCCGGGCGGCCTCCAGGTCTGGCCGACGAAGAAGCAGGGGATCTGGGACCTGCCCCTCCAGCAGATACCTTTCCCCGGCCGCGGCTTCGAGGTCCTGTCGATGGACTACAACATGCTCGCCAACCAGTCCCTCAACTCCACCAAGGCCCCGGCCCACAACTACCCGGGCTGGCGGAAGCAGTCGGCGCAGGCGTACATCCAGGGATTCAAGCGGGCATACGAGACAAATCGGGCACCTTTCTTCATCGGCAACCACTTCGAGCAGTGGAACGGCGGCATCTACATGGATGCCGTCGAGGAGGCCTTCCAGCACATCGCCCGCGAGAAGGAGAAGGGCGCCGATGTGCGTCTCGTCTCCTTCCGGCAGTTCACCGACTGGCTGGACGTGCAGAAGCCCGAGGTGCTCGACAAGCTCCGCACCCTCGGCGTCGGGCAGCAGCCGACCGGTGGCTGGCGGGAGTTCACCGGCAAGGCCTCCACACCCAGCGGAGGTGCCTCGCAGAACGCCGCCTGAAATGCGGTTTTCCGCCCGCAAGGGGGGTGGGCGAGACCCCCAGAACGGGCATGCGAAACTTTTCACATGAGTGCCGACAGCGCCCCCCAGCGTTCGAACCGCACGACCCGTGCCGCCGAGCGCGCCCGCCGTGTCCGCCGCAGCGCCGCCCTGGCCGCGGGTCTCGCCGCGACCGCGCTGCTCGTCTCCGCGTGCGGCTCCGGCGGCACCTCGGGCGGGGGTGGCAACACCAACTTCGTCACCGGCACCGACGGCATCGCCACGGCCGCCAAGGGCGAGCGCACCCCCGCGCCCGACCTGTCCGGCAAGACCATCGCGGGCAAGACCCTCGACGTCGCGGACTACAAGGGCAAGGTCGTCGTCCTCAACGTGTGGGGTTCCTGGTGCAACCCCTGCCGCGCCGAGGCCAAGTACTTCGCGAAGGTCTCCAAGGAGTACGCGGACAAGGGCGTGCAGTTCGTCGGCATCAACACCCGGGACACCTCCACCGGCGCCGCCCTCGCCTTCGAGAAGGACTGGGGCATCACCTACCCCAGCCTCTACGACCCGACCGGCAAGCTGCTGCTGCGCTTCGAGAAGGGCACGCTCAACCCGCAGGCGATCCCCTCCACGCTCGTCCTCGACCGCAACGGCAAGATCGCCGCCCGGTCGCTCTCCGCGCTCAGCGAGGAACGGCTGCTGAAGATGCTCAAGCCCGTCGTCGCCGAGAAGTGAGCGGAGCAGCGACGTGAGCGCAGTCACCACGCTCGCCGCGGTAACGGACCCCAACGGCACGGTGCTCAACGGCGCCCTGCTCGTGGCCCTGCCGATCGCGCTGCTCGGCGGCCTCGTCTCCTTCTTCTCGCCGTGTGTCCTGCCGCTGGTGCCCGGATACCTGTCCTACGTGACGGGGGTCGCCGGCACCGACCTCGCCGAGGCCCGGCGCGGCCGGATGGTCGCGGGCGCCTCCCTGTTCGTGGTCGGCTTCACCGCCGTGTTCGTCTCCGGCGGGGCACTGTTCGGCTACTTCGGGCAGACGCTCCAGGAGCAGCAGGGCGTCCTGTCCAAGGTGCTCGGCGTCCTCATGATCCTCATGGGCGTCTTCTTCATGGGCCTGATGCCCTGGCTCACCCAGCGGGAGTTCCGCTTCCACCGGCGTCCCGTGGCCGGGCTGGCCGGCGCGCCCCTGCTCGGGGCGCTGTTCGGGATCGGCTGGACGCCGTGCATCGGCCCCACCCTCGCCTCCGTGCAGGCGCTCGCCATCGACCAGGCGAGCGCCGGACGCGGTGCCGTGCTGACCATCGCGTACTGTCTGGGCCTGGGCGTGCCCTTCGTGCTCGCCGCGGTCGCCTTCCGCAAGGCCCTCGGAGCCTTCGGCTGGATCAAGCGCCACTACGTCTGGGTGATGCGGATCGGCGGCACCATGATGATCGTGACCGGTCTGCTCCTGCTGACCGGCGCGTGGGACCGCATCGTGCAGGAGATGCAGGTCTGGTCCGACGGCTTCACTGTGGGGATCTGATCGATGAGCAAGACCACCGCCTCCGACCCGGCCCCCGCCGAGGACCAGGAACTGGGCGACGCCGGCTCCCAGCTGTCGACCGCCCCCAAGGAGGACGCGCCCAACCTCCCCGCCCTGGGCGTGATCGGCTGGGCCCGCTGGTTCTGGCGGCAGCTGACCTCCATGCGGGTCGCCCTGCTGCTGCTCCTGCTGCTCTCCCTCGGCGCGATCCCCGGCTCGCTCATCCCGCAGTCCGGCCAGGACGAGACGAAGGTCGCCGACTTCCGCAAGGGCAACCCCACCCTCGGTGACGTCTACGACAAGCTCGGCCTGTTCCACGTCTACAGCTCGGTGTGGTTCTCCGCGATCTACATCCTGCTGTTCGTCTCCCTCATCGGCTGCATCGTGCCCCGCACCTGGCAGTTCGTCGGCCAGCTGCGCGGCCTGCCGCCCGGCGCGCCCCGCCGCCTGACCCGGCTGCCCGCCCACACCACCTGGCGCACCACGGCCGAACCCGAGCAGGTCCACCAGGCCGCCCTGGACCTGCTGAAGAAGCGCCGCTTCCGCGCCCACCTCACCGGGGACGCCGTCGCCGCCGAGAAGGGCTACCTGCGCGAGACGGGCAACCTGGTCTTCCACATCGCCCTCATCGTGATGCTGATCGCCTTCGCCTGGGGCCAGCTCTTCAAGTCCGAGGGCAACAAGCTCGTCGTCGAGGGCGACGGCTTCTCCAACACCCTCACCCAGTACGACGACTTCAAGTCCGGCAACCTCTTCACGTCCGACGACCTGGTGCCGTTCAACTTCAACCTGAAGAAGTTCACCGGCACCTACGAGCGCACCGGCCCCAACAAGGGCACCCCGCGCGTCTACAAGGCCGACCTCACCTACAGCTCCGGTGCCTACGGCAAGGAGCGGAGCGAAACCGTCGAGGTGAACCACCCGCTGGAGATCGGCGACTCCAAGGTCTACCTCGTCAGCCACGGCTACGCGCCCGTCGTCACCGTCCGCGACGCCAAGGGCAAGGTCGTCTTCGACGACGCCGTACCGCTGCTGCCGCTGGACGCCAACGTCACCTCCTCCGGCGTCGTCAAGGTCCTCGACGGCTACCGCAACGCCCGGGGCAAGAAGGAGCAGCTCGGCTTCAACGCCTTCTTCGTGCCGACCTTCGGCGGCTCCGCCAGCGGCACGATGCTGTCCCAGTTCCCGGCGCTGGACAATCCACTGCTCGCGCTGTCCGCCTACCACGGCGACCTCGGAGCCGACTCGGGCATCCCGCAGAGCGTGTACCAGATGGACCGTACCAACATGAAGGAGTTCAAGGACTCGAAGGGCAAGCTGTTCAAGAAGCTGCTGAAGCCCGGCGAGACCATGCAGCTCCCGAACGGCGCCGGTTCGGTCACCTTCGGCAAGGACATCAAGGAGTGGGCCGGCTTCCAGGTCGTCCAGCAGCCCGGCAGCGGCTGGGCCCTGGCCGGTGCCCTCGCCGCGATCGGCGGCCTCGCCGCCTCCCTGTTCATCCAGCGCCGCCGCGTCTGGGTGCGCGCGGTCCAGGGCGCCGACGGCGTCACCGTCGTCGAGATGGCCGGCCTCGGCCGCAGCGAGTCCGCCAAGGTCCCCGAGGAGCTGGGCCACCTCGCCGGCGACCTCTACGAGCAGGCACCGGGCGCTCCCGGTCCCGGCACCCCCGCAGATTCCCCCGACCCCGCCCAGGAGCCGGGTACCGAAACCCCCGTACCTGCCGAAGGGGCTGAGAAGTGACTCTCGCCGCCGCCACCAACGAAAACCTCGCGCAGATCAGCAACGTGCTGATCTACTCCGCGATGGCCGTCTACACCCTTGCCTTCTTCGCGTACATCGCCGAATGGCTCTTCGGCAGCCGCAGCAAGGTCGCCAGGACCGCGGCCGCGCTCACCAGCAAGCCGGACGCCGAGAAGGCCCCGGCCGTCACCGTGAACCAGGCCGGCGGCACCGCCGTGCTGGAGCGGCCGAAGGTCACCGTGCGGGCCGCGGCCGGCCGGCGCGACGTGCCGGACGGCCCCGGGGCACACGGCGGGGACGAGCAGGGCGACCTGTACGGCCGGATCGCCATCTCCCTCACGGTGCTCGCCTTCCTGGTCGAGTTCGCCGGTGTCCTCACCCGCGCCCTGTCGGTGGAGCGCGCCCCGTGGGGCAACATGTACGAGTTCAACATCACGTTCTCCACGGTCGCGGTCGGCGTGTACCTCGGACTGCTCGCGCTGAAGAAGAACGTGCGCTGGCTCGGCCTGTTCCTGACCACCTCGGTCCTGCTCGACCTGGGTCTGGCGGTCACGGTCCTCTACACCGCCAGCGACCAGCTGGTCCCGGCCCTGCACTCGTACTGGCTGTACATCCACGTCTCGACGGCGATCTTCTGCGGCGCGGTCTTCTACGTCGGCGCGGTCGGCACGATCCTGTACCTGTTCAAGGACTCCTACGAGAGCAAGCTCGCGAGCGGCGGCACGCCCGGCACCTTCGCGACCTCCGTCCTGGAGCGGCTGCCCTCCTCCGCCTCCCTCGACAAGTTCTCCTACCGCGTCAACGCGGCCGTCTTCCCGCTGTGGACGTTCACGATCATCGCGGGCGCCATCTGGGCCGGCGACGCCTGGGGCCGCTACTGGGGCTGGGACCCGAAGGAGACCTGGTCCTTCATCACCTGGGTCGCCTACGCCGGTTACCTGCACGCCCGCGCCACCGCCGGCTGGAAGGGCCGCAAGGCCGCCTACCTGGCTCTCATCGCCTTCGGCTGCTGGCTGTTTAACTACTACGGCGTGAACATCTTCGTCTCCGGCAAGCACTCCTACGCGGGTGTGTAGGCCCCACCGGGGTACTCACCGCCGGGGCGCGGGGGCGTGGTCCGCGACCGACACGATGATGTCGCGCAGCCGGTCGGCGTACAGCCGCAGGTTCTTGTGCGCGACATCGGTGTCCGGGTAGCGGGCCGCGAACCACAGGCCCTCGTGGAGGCGGGTGACCCAGGCGCAGACCTGGTCGCCGTAGGACACCCGGATCAGGCCGTAGGCGTTGCGCTCGGTCCAGGTCGCGGACTCGGGGATGCCGCGGGCGTCGGCGAACGACACGATCGAGTACATGTCGGGGGACGTCGGCCGGAAGTCCGCGCCGAGCAGCCGCAGCACCCTCGCCAGCGGCATCCGGGCCAGCGGCCGGGTGGCGTGCAGCGCGGCGCGTACGGTCTTCAGCGCGGCGGGGAAGTCGCGCGCCTCGTCGACGGGCACCTCGATCGGCGCGCCGCCCACGTACCAGCCGACCGAGTCCGAGTACGCCGACTTCGCCCGGGTGTGGAAGGGCACCACCGTCCGGTAGACGGGCTCACCGCCGATCTCGTGGACGATCAGGGCCGTCGCCGCCAGCAGCCCGACCAGGGAACCCCCGAAGGGGCGGCAGTACGCCTCGAACGCGGCGGCGGCGTCCGCTTCCACGAGCATCTCGCGCATGAGCTTCTGCGTCGGCAGCGCGCCGCCGGGCTCCAGACCGAGGTCGACGGGGAAGCTCGGCAGCCGACCGTCGCAGCGCCGGATGAACTCCCGCCAGCGGGCGACGATCTCGTGGTCCGCGTCGAGCCGGTCCGCGTCCGCACGCTCGGCCTCGCAGAAGTCGACGTAGCTGGAGACCGGGGGCTGCTCCGGGGCGCGGCCGGTGAGGTGAGCGGCGTACAGCTCCTGGATCTCCGCCGGGATGCGGTAGATCGAGAACGCGTCGACGTTGCTGTGGTCGAAGGCCATGTACACGCTGGTGGAGTCGTCCCGGACGACGGCCGTGTAGATGAGGTTGGGCCAGCGCAGTGCGTCGGCGGTGGTGTCGAAGCGGTCCTGGAGGTGCTGGGCCAGGGCCGCCGGGTCGGTGAACTCCCCGGCGTCCTCGCGGTGCAGGGAGACGGCGTCCGCGTCGAGTGTGAAGCGGCGCAGCGAGTCACCGGGCCCGCCCGCCCAGCGGAAGCCGCTGCGCAGCGTCTCGTGCCGCAGCGTCCAGCCGCGCAGCGCCGCGCCGAGGGCGTCCAGGTCGGCCCGGCCCGGGAGGTCGAAGGCCGCTCCGATCCAGGTCGGGACGAACAGCCCGTCCTCGCGCACCGACCGGGCCGTCCGCAGATGTGACTCCTGGATGTAGGCGGGGGGCCTGGAGTCCTCCGGCAGGGCCTTCGCCGTCGCGACGGTCGCGGGACTGAGCGTCCATTCGACGAGTCGTCCAGGCCGGACCTCGCAGCGCTGGATGTCGGTCATTCGCACGGGGCGTCTCCGTTCGCAGATGGGACAGACCCGATCAAGGGAATGCCGAGCCGGCCATCGGCCACGCCGCGTGTCGTCACATTTCAGGAGAACGGATGGCATCTCGAACGGCGATGCGGGGCCCGCCCGAGGTGCTCAGTTGACGCCGATGTCCTCGTGCCAGAGCGCGGGGTGTTCCGCGATGAAGGCGCGCATCAGCCCGGCGCACTCGGCGTCGTCCAACAGCACGATCTCCACACCGTGTTCGGCCAGCCAGTCGTGGCCGCCGTGGAAGGTGGCCGCCTCCCCGATCACCACCCGGGAGATGCCGAACTGCCGCACCAGGCCGGAGCAGTACCAGCACGGGGACAGGGTCGTCACCATCGTCGTGCCCCGGTAGGAGCGCTGCCGCCCGGCCGCGCGGAAGGCGGCGGTCTCCGCGTGCAGGGACGGATCGCCGTCCTGGACGCGGCGGTTGTGGCCGCGGCCCAGCAGGGTGCCGTCGGCGCCGTAGAGCGCCGCACCGATCGGGATGCCGCCCTCGGCGAGCCCGGAACGGGCCTCCTCGACGGCGGTGGTCAGCCATGTGCGTGCCTGTGCCTGGTCCATGACCTCATCCCTGCCCGTCTGACGTCGGTCCTGTCGCCGGCGCGGCCGGGCCGAACCGGTCGAGGTACGCGTGCAGGGCGGCCGCGCCCTCGATCATCACCCTGCTGCGGGCCGTCAGTGCCCGGCCGCGGGCCGCGACGGCGGCGCGCAGCGCCGCACTGCTGCCCTCCCGTCGCAGCCCCTCCAGCACCGGCCTGATCTGGTCGAACAGATAATGACTGCGGCGCAGGGTGTGCACCAGCCGGGCGTCGCGCACGTCGGCCGGTTCGTAGATCCGGTAGCCCGTCCCGCGTTCGCGCCCCGGCGAGAGCAGCCCGGCCCCCTCCCAGACCCGCAGCGCGGACGTCCGTACGCCCAGCAGCACGGCCACCTCGCCGATGCGCAGGCCGCCGGAGCGGGGAAGCGGGGCCGGGGGTGCCAGCGCCAGCAGTTCCAAGGCCTCGCTCGCCGCCCGCAGGGACACCCGCTCCTCGTGCAGGGCGGCGTGCGCGGCGTCGACCAGCGCGAGCGCGCCCGGGACGTCCCCCGCGTGCAGGGTCCGCATGATCCCCGCCGCCGTCACCGGCCCGTACCCCCGCATCAGCGCCCGGTACGCCAGCAGCGCACCGCGGTGCGCCTCGCCGAAGACGCGGTAGCCGGACGGGGTGCGCGCGGCCGGCGGGAGCACACCGGCGTCCTCGTAGTTGCGGATCTGCTGCGCCGAGACACCGGCCAGCCGGGCCAGGTCGACGGGGCGGAGGCGGCGGTCGTTCGTCATCGGTTTGAAGGTTACGTCAGGGAACAGCCGGTGGATTGCTCTCAAGTCTCAAGACAGCACTTAAATGGAAGACTTGAAGGAATGGACGACTGCATCCGCGTCACCGGCGCACGCCTGAACAACCTCAAGAACGTCTCCCTCTCCCTGCCGAAGAACAAGCTGGTCGTCCTGACCGGCCTCTCCGGCTCAGGCAAGTCCACCCTCGCCTTCGACACCCTCCACCAGGAGGGCCAGCGGCAGTACCTGGAGTCGCTGGGCATGGTCACCGGCTTCGTCAGCAAGCCCGCCGTCGACTCGATCACCGGCCTGTCCCCGTCCATCAGCGTCGACCAGCACCTCACCAACCGCAGCCCCCGCTCCACGGTCGGCACGGTCACCGAGGTCTTCACCTACCTGCGGCTGCTGTGGTCGCGCATCGGGATCCGGCCCTGCCCCGGCTGCGGCAAGGACATCCCGCCGTCCTACGCCGACGGCGCCGAGGCCGACGAGGACGCCGAGCCCGGGCAGCGGCCCTGCCCGCACTGCTCCACCCCCGTGCCCGAACTGGTCATGGGCTCCTTCTCCTTCAACAAGCCCGCCGGGGCCTGCCCGGCCTGCACCGGCCTGGGAGAGGTGATCCGCCCCGACGTGCGGCGCCTGGTCGACGACGGCAAGCCGGTCGCGCAGGGGGCGGTGACGGGCTGGAACGCGAAGTACACCGACTGGAGCCTGCCCGTGCTGCGGGCCGCCGCCGCCCACTACGGCTTCACCTTCGACACGGACACGCCGTTCGGTGAACTCGACGCCGTTCAGCAGGACTTGCTTCTCCACGGCGTGGAGAGCCCCGAGTTCCGGAGGCACTTCCCCGACACCGCGCCACCGGCGACCGTGACGGCGGGCCGCTTCGAAGGGGTCGCGACGGCCCTGCTGCGCCGCTACAACGACCGCGCCGACGACCCCGACTACCGCGAACGGGCCGAGCAGCAGGGCCTGGTGAAGCAGCCCTGCGGGGAGTGCGGCGGGACCCGGCTGTGCGCCCGGGCCCGGGCGGTGACCGTGCACGGCCTCACCGTCGTCGAGGCCGCCCGGCTGCCGCTGACCGACCTCGGCGCGTGGCTGGCCGGCCTGCGCGAGCGGTCGGACGGCGACGAGTGGCTGCTCGTGGAGCCGGTCGTCGCCGACCTTCAGGAGCGGGTCCGGCGCCTGCTGGACGTCGGCGTCGGCTACCTCACCCTGGGCCAGGCCACCCCCAGCCTCTCCGCCGGCGAGACCCAGCGGCTCCGGCTGGCCGCCCTGCTCGGCTCCGGCCTGACCGGCGTCCTCTACGTCCTGGACGAGCCGACCATCGGCCTGCACCCCTCGGACACCGCCCGTCTGATCGGGGTCCTGCGCCGGCTGCGCGACCTGGGCAACACCGTGCTCGTCGTCGAGCACGACCTGGAGGTGCTGCGGGCGGCCGACCACGTCGTCGACGTCGGGCCGGGAGCGGGCCGGGACGGCGGGCGGATCGTCGCCGAGGGCACGCCGCAGGAGGTGGCCCGGGCCGAGGGCTCCGTCACCGGCGCGTACCTCTCGGGCCGGCTCCCGGCACCCCGGTCGCGCGGCCGGGGGGACGCTGAGGCGGCGCTGCTGATCAGGGGAGCCCGGGCCCACAACCTCAAGGACGTCACCGTACGGATACCGCTGGGGCGGCTGGTGACGGTCACCGGCCCGTCCGGCTCGGGCAAGTCGACCCTGCTGCTGGACATCCTCGGCCGGGCCGCCCGCCGGCACTTCCACGGGGCGGGGGAGCCGCCCGCCGAGCACGACGGCATCGACGGCTGGGAGCACCTGTCCAAGGCCGTCCTCATCGACCAGGCGCCGGTCGGCCGCGTGCCCCGTTCCAACGCGGCGACGTACTCGGACGTCTTCACCCCGATCCGCGAGGCCTTCGCGACGGCCGGACGACTGCCCGCGGGCCGCTTCTCCTTCAACGTGCCGGGCGGCCGCTGCGAACGCTGCGAGGGCGCCGGTGTGCTGACGGTCCGTATGCACTTCCTCCCCGCGGTCCCGGTGCGCTGCCCGGGCTGCCGGGGGCGGCGCTTCCGGCCCGAGGTGCTCGCCGTCCGGTACGCGGGCCACGACATCGCGGAGGTGCTTCAGGCGACGGTCGACGAGGCGCTGGAGATCTTCCGGGACGTGCCCGCCGTGGCCGGACGGCTGCGCCGCATGGCCGACGTGGGCCTCGGCTACCTCCCTCTGGGCCAGCCGGCCACCACGCTGTCCGGCGGCGAGGCCCAACGCCTGAAACTGGCCAAGGAGCTGGGCCGCAGGGCGAGCGACCGCACGCTGTACGTCCTCGACGAGCCGACGACGGGCCTGCACGCCGCGGACACGGCCCGGCTGCTGGACGCCCTGCAACGGCTGGTGGACGCGGGCCACTCCGTCGTCACCATCGAGCACAACACGGACGTCATGCGCGCCTCCGACTGGCTGATCGACCTCGGTCCCCGGGGCGGCGCGGGCGGGGGACGGCTGGTCTCCCAGGGAGCGCCCGGGATCCGAACCGATCCGCGCCCGCCGACGTCTTCGTAGCGTACGCACCGAGCCGGAGCGCACGCTCCCGAGGAGGCCCACCCATGAAGGCGTCACCGACGCGCGTCCACCACGCCCCTGCCCGGGCGCTGCTCGCGGCGACTCTGCTCTCGCTGTCCGCGGGCTGCACGGGGGCGTCCCCGGACGCCGAGGCGCGGCCCCAGGCATCCTGCGCGTACGTCATCGAGTACGACAGCCGCACTTACCTGGGTCGCGAGGAGACCGACGTCCCTGTGGGGGAGTCGCTCGGCAGTGCCACCCGCCCGGCGTGCGACGACACCCCGGGCGACGGCGACGACGGCGAGGGCCGGGCCCTGATGACGGCGTTCGCCGTGAAGGGCGTGGACCCGGCCGTCGCCATCGCGGTGGCCGAAGACCCTGGCGCGTACCGCCTCGTCGTCGCCGACACCGTCACGGAACTCCCGCCGGAGCTGCGGAAGGTGACCGACGGCTCCTGAGGGACGCCGGCCGGGACCGGCTTCACCCCTGTTGCAGAACCGCGTAGTCGGCGAAGCAGCGGCGGTAGCGCAGGTGCCTCGTCTCCTGGGTGTGCCTGCGCTGCCACTCCTCCACCTCGCCGGGCCCCTGGCACCGGCCCGAACCCGCCCCGCAGTCCTGTTCCTCGCCGGAGACGCAGTACGCCTCGTACTCGGGCAGCGCCGACGCGTCCTGCACGATCGTGTACGGCACGTACCGGAAGATCCTGCGGCCCGTCGACTCCCCGCCGTGCTCGGCGCGTTGGTGCTGGCGCAGCAGCACGTTCGCGTCGGTCACCGCACTGCCGTCGAACGCCGCGCGTGCGCGGTCCCGCCGCAGCGCCAGTTCCTCGCAGGGCCCGCACCCGGGCACCGGGGAGGGCGGCCGGGTCGGATCGGCCGACAGCCCCTCCCTGGAACGGTCGTTGAGCGCGCGCACGCCCGCGCCGAGCCGCTCCTCCGGTGTCGCCTCGCGGATCCTCGCCGGGTCCGCCTGCCATGCGCGGCCGCCGCCGACCGGGCGCAGCATCACGTACGGGCCGGTCCTGTCCTGGTACTCGCCGACCTTGCACGTCTGCGGGTCGTAGACGAGCGTTCCCGGTTCCATTTCGCGCACCTCCGTCACTCTGGGTGTATCGAGCGTTGCGCACGGGAACAGTCCGGTTCAATGCTTGGCGTGTGACACCGGTGGACTGTCACGGAGGGGGGAGCCGTGAGCCGACGGAACGGCGGGGCGAGTACGGCGGCGGTGTTCGGGGAGGTCCTGCGGCACTTCCGTGAGGCCGCACTGCTCACGCAGGAGGGCCTGGCCCGGCAGATCCCGTGCGACCGCTCGCACGTGGCGCGGGTCGAGGGCGGTACGAGGGTTCCGCAGGACACGTTCGCCAAGACCTGTGACGAACTGTTGGGCACGGGTGGGGTGTTGGCGCGGCTGTGGGCCCGAATCGACTGGTATCCGCAGGTGGAGCATCCCGACTGGTTCCGGCGGCGGGCGGAGATGGACGAGGTGGCCGTCTCCCTCCGGGAGTACCAAGAGCGGGTGATGCCGGGGTTGTTGCAGACGGCGGATTATGCGCATTCGCTGCTCTCGCTGCTGGTGAGCGGCGAGGAACTGGAGGAGCGTGTGCGGGCGCGACTGAGCCGCCAGCAGCGTTTCCTGGCGGAGGGCGGTCCGCTGTACCTCGTCGTCCTCGACGAGAGCTGCCTGCGCAACATGATCGGCAGCCCGGCCGTGATGCGGGACCAGTGCGCGCACCTGCTCAACGTCGGACGGCGGCCCAACATCCGGATCCAGGTCGCCCCTGCCGGATGCCCCGGCCTGTTTCGCCCCAGTGGTTCCATGTCGCTGATCAAGCTGCCCGACGGGCACGAGTGGGTCTACTCGGAATCGCTGGATCGCGGCCATTTCAACGACGATCCGGCCCTCTTGGCGCGCCATGGCCACACTTATGATGTGCTCAGGGCGGACGCCCTGTCAGCTCCCCAGTCCGCCGCTCTGATCCACGAGACGATGGAGAGGTACGCGCATCATGGACGGGAACCCGCTGACCTGGGTCAGGAGCAGCTACAGCGACGCCAACGGCGGCAACTGCATAGAAATAGCCCCCGGTTTCCCCGAAACCGTCCCCGTCCGCGACAGCAAGAACCCTGACGGACCGGTCCTGGTCGTAGGCCGCTCCGCCTGGTCGGCGTTCACGGCCGCTCTCTGACGATCACGGCTCGTCCCGCTTGGGGTCCTCGTCCTTGTCCTGGTCGAGCGACTTCAGGAAGTCGGGGTTGTCATCCGGCGCCACCCACTTCCGGGGACGCTCCGCCGCCGGCACCCGCTTCTTGCCGGCGATGAGCCAGGAGATCGACCCGACCAGCGGAAACAGCAGGACGAGGATCGCCCACAGCGGCTTGGGCATATGACGGATCTCGTCGTCCTTCGTGCTGATGCAGTCGATGAACGCGTAGACGCTGAGCGCCAGCGGGACGAGGAACATCAGTACCCGGAGCATGCGGCCTCTCAGCGAAAGCGGGTGGGCGGTTCCAGGCCAGGGTAGCGGCTCGGGGATACTTGACCCCATGGCTTACGACGATCTTCGCTCCCTGCTCAGGGCGCTGGAGCGCGAGGGCGACCTCAAGCGCATCAAGGCCGAGGTGGACCCGTACCTGGAGGTCGGGGAGATCGTCGACCGGGTGCAGAAGTCCGGCGGTCCCGCCCTGCTCTTCGAGAACGTGCGCGGGTCGAGCATGCCCCTCGCGATGAACGTGTTCGGCACGGACCGGCGGCTGCTGAAGGCCCTGGGTCTGAAGTCGTACGCCGAGATCACCGAGCGGATCGGCGGGCTGCTCAAGCCCGAGCTGCCGCACGGCTTCGTCGGCGTCCGCGAGGCCTTCGGCAAGCTCGGCGCGATGACGCACGTGCCGCCGAAGAAGGTGAAGGACGGCCCGGTCCAGGAGGTCGTGCTGACCGGGGACGACGTGGACCTGGAGCAGCTTCCGGCCCTGTTCACCTGGCCGAAGGACGGCGGGTCGTTCTTCAACCTGGGGCTGACCCACACCAAGGACCCGGAGAGCGGCGTCCGCAACCTCGGGCTGTACCGGCTCCAGCGCCACGACAAGCGCACCATCGGCATGCACTGGCAGATCCACAAGGACAGCCGGAACCACTACCAGGTGGCCGCGCGCCGGGGCGAGCGGCTGCCGGTCGCGATCGCTTTCGGGTGCCCGCCCGCCGTGACGTACGCCTCGACCGCCCCGCTGCCCGGGGACATCGACGAGTACCTGTTCGCCGGGTTCCTCGCGGGCAAGCGGATCGAGATGGTCGACTGCAAGACCGTGCCGCTCCAGGTGCCGGCGCAGGCCGAGGTCGTGATCGAGGGCTGGCTGGAGCCGGGCGAGATGCTGCCCGAGGGGCCGTTCGGCGACCACACCGGCTTCTACACGCCGCAGGAGCCCTTCCCCGCGCTGAAGATCGACTGCGTCACGATGCGGAAGCGTCCGCTGCTCCAGTCGATCGTCGTGGGCCGCCCGCCGACGGAGGACGGGCCGCTGGGCCGCGCGACGGAACGCTTCTTCCTGCCGCTGCTGAAGATCATCGTGCCGGACATCGTGGACTACCACCTGCCGGAGGCGGGTGGCTTCCACAACTGCGCGATCGTCTCGATCGACAAGAAGTACCCGAAGCACGCGCAGAAGGTCATGCACGCGATCTGGGGCGCGCACATGATGTCGCTCACCAAGCTGATCGTGGTCGTCGACTCCGACTGCGACGTGCACGATCTGCACGAGGTCGCGTGGCGGGCGCTGGGCAACACGGACTACGCCCGCGACCTGTCGATCGTCGAGGGCCCCGTCGACCACCTCGACCACGCCTCCTACCAGCAGTTCTGGGGCGGCAAGGCCGGTATCGACGCGACGAAGAAGTGGCCCGAGGAGGGCTACACCCGCGACGGCGGCTGGCCGGACATGGTCGAGTCGGATCCGGAGACGGCGGCGAAGGTGGACCGCCGCTGGAAGGAGTACGGCCTGTGACCTCCGCTTCCGCCGCGATCCCCCAGCCGGGACGCACCAAGGCGTTCCTGCGGCTGGTGATGATCGAGCACTCGGTCTTCGCGCTGCCCTTCGCCTACATCGCCGCGCTCACCGCGATGTTCCAGTGGGACAAGAACATCCACTGGGGCAAGCTGCTGCTGGTCACCGTCTGCATGGTGGGGCTGCGCACGTTCGCGATGGCGGTCAACCGGATCATCGACCGGGAGATCGACGCGCGCAATCCGCGCACGGCACAGCGCGAGCTGGTGACGGGCGCGATGTCGGTGAAGCACGCCTGGACGGGCGCGCTGATCGCCCTGGCCGTGTTCCTCGGCGCGGCGGCCCTGCTGAACCCGCTGTGCCTGGCGCTGGCCCCCATCGCGGTGATCCCGATGGTGGTCTACCCGTACGGCAAGCGGTTCACGAACTTCCCGCAGGCCATCCTCGGCCTCGCCCAGGCCATGGGCCCGGTCGGCGGCTGGCTGGCGATCACGGGCTCCTGGTCCTGGGACGCGGTGATCCTCGGTCTCGCCGTCGGCATCTGGATCGGCGGCTTCGACCTGATCTACGCCTGCCAGGACGTGGAGACCGACCGTGAGATCGGCGTCATGTCCGTCCCGGCGCGGTTCGGCATCCCGTCGGCGATCTGGGGCGCCCGTGTCTGCCACGCCCTCACGACCGCCCTGTTCGTCTGGTACGCCCTCGCCACCGGCACCGGCGCCTTCTTCTGGCTGGGCCTGCTGATCGTCGCCGGCGCCTTCCTCTACGAGCACTCGATCGTGCGCCCCCACGACCTCTCCCGGGTGAACCGGGCCTTCTTCAGCGTCAACGGTTTCATCGGCATCGCCCTGTTCGTGTGCGCGCTGCTGGACCTGCTGGTGCGTGGCCTCACCGTGTGAGCGCGGGCGGTGCGGCCGGGTCGCGGCGGAACACGAACGCCGCCGCCACCCCCGCCAGCAGGCCCAGCAGGTGGCCCTGCCAGCTGACGCCCGTCTGTGTCGGGGCCAGACCCGCCAGGATCGAGCCGCCCCAGACCGCGGCGACCAGGACGCCCGCCAGGACGCCCCAGGGACGGCGCTCGACGAAGCCGCTGACCAGGAGGAAGCCGAAGAGGCCGAAGATCACGCCGGAGGCGCCCGCGGTGTTGGTGCCGTCCGGGGCTATGAGCCACACGCCCAGGCCGTCCACCACGATGATCAGCGCGCAGACGCACAGGAACCGGCGCAGGCCCGCGAGCGCGGCGAGGAAGCCGAGGACCAGCAGCGGCACGGTGTTGGCCGTCAGATGGGCGAAGCCGAAGTGGAGGAAGGACGAGGGGACGACGTCGACCAGCTCCGACGGGTCGCGCGGGGTGACGCCGAAGCCGTCCAGCGCGTGGCCCGTGGCCACGTCGACCACTTCCAGCAGCCACAGCAGCGCGACCCAGGCGAGCATCAGCTTGCCCGCGGCCAGCGCACGGTCGCCGTTCGACCACCCGGCTTGCGGACCCGACATGGCGACCCCCAGTGCTCGCTCGTCCCCTCCGTGCAACGGCCCGCACCCCTTGGCCGGTTCCCACCCTGCGGCGCCGGATAGGCTCGGAGTTGTGAACCCAGTCAAGCCAGGCGAGATGCCGCGTACGCCTTGGATCGTAGGGGTGTCCGGGGCTTCCGGCACCCCGTATGCCGCTGCCGTGCTGCGGGCTCTTCTGGACGCCGGCGAGAGTGTCGACCTCGTGGTGTCCCGGGCGTCCCGCCTGACCCTGCTGGACGAGACCGGGATCTCCTTCCGGGACGCCCACTGGCAGGCCGACCTGCGGGAATGGCTGTCCCGGGGCGCCGACGGCAAGCCGGACACCTTCTCCGTCGACATCGGCGCCGTACGGCACTGGAGCGCCGGCGACCTGGCCGCCGGGCCCTCCTCGGGGTCGTACCCCACCCAGGGCATGCTCATCGTGCCCGCCTCGACGGCGAGCGTGGCCGGGGTCGCGCTCGGCCTGTCGAAGGACCTGCTCCAGCGGGCGGCGAGCGTGACCCTCAAGGAGGGGCGCAAGCTGATCGTGGCCGTGCGCGAGACCCCGCTGAACGGCCAGACCCTGCGCCACCTGGTCACCCTCGACGACGCGGGCGCGACGGTCGTGCCCGCCTCACCCGCCTTCTACGCGGGCGCGACGCACATCCAGGACCTGGTGGACTTCGTCGCCGGACGCGTCCTCGACGCGGCGGGCGTGCCGCACCGGCTCTATCGCCGTTGGCAAGGTGAACTCGGCGGCGGGGCGCACCGCGACGGCTGAGCAGCACCCGAACCTCATCGGACTCAACGACAACTTCAGCGGAAGGCTTCGATCGCAATGGACGCGGTGGACAGGCAGCTCATCCAGGCCCTGAGGGAGAACGGCCGGGCCTCCTACGCGGAGCTGGGACGCCTCGTCGGACTGTCGGGACCCAGTGTCACCGACCGCATCAACCGGCTGGAGGCCGCCGGTGTCATCACCGGCTACCGGGCCACCGTCGACGCCGCCTCGCTCGGCCTCGGCGTCACCGCCCTGATCGGCATCTCACTGTCCGACGCCACCGACCACGAGGACGTGGCGCAGCGGCTGAAGGACCTCTCGGAGATCGAGGACTGCTGGTTCATCGCGGGCGAGGACTCGTACATGCTCAAGGTGCGGGCGGCGGACGTCGACGGTCTGGAGAAGATGATCCGGCGGCTCAGCGGCATCGAGGGCGTCTCCCGCACGCGGACGACGATCGTGCTCTCCACGAAGTGGGAGAACCGGGTCGGGGAGCTGCCCGAAGAGGAGTGAGCGCGTAGTCGTACGGTTGGGACGTCGTCGTAGAAAGGTGTGGGCATGGATCTCGGGCTCAAGCGCGAGCTGGAGGAGAAGGTCAGGGCGGGTGAGCGCCTGACCCGTGAGGACGGCATCGCGCTGTACGAGTCGGACGACCTGGCCTGGCTCGGCGGCCTCGCGCACGAGGTGCGCACCCGCAAGAACGGCGACGTCGTGCACTTCAACGTCAACCGGCACCTCAACATGACCAACGTGTGCACGGCCTCCTGCGCGTACTGCTCCTTCCAGCGCAAGCCGGGGGAGAAGGACGCGTACACGATGCGCATCGAGGAGGCCGTCAAGCTCGCGAAGGCGATGGAGTCGGAGAACCTCACCGAGCTGCACATCGTCAACGGGCTGCACCCGAACCTGCCGTGGCGGTACTACCCGCGGTCGCTGCGGGAGCTGAAGGCCGCGCTGCCGGACGTCTCGCTGAAGGCGTTCACGGCCACGGAGATCCACCACTTCGAGACCATCTCGGGGATGAGCGCGTCGGAGATCCTCGACGAGCTGATCGACGCCGGCCTGGAGTCGCTGACCGGTGGTGGCGCCGAGATCTTCGACTGGGAGGTCCGGCAGCACATCGTGGACCACCGGACCCACTGGGAGGACTGGTCCCGGATCCACCGGCTCGCGCACGAGAAGGGTCTGAAGACCCCGTGCACGATGCTGTACGGGCACATCGAGGAGCCCCGGCACCGCGTCGACCACGTGCTGCGGCTGCGCGAGCTCCAGGACGAGACCGGCGGCTTCCAGGTTTTCATTCCGCTGCGGTACCAGCACGACTTCGTCGACATGCAGGACGGCAAGGTGCGCAACCGGCTTCAGGCGCGCACGCAGATGGCGACGGGGGCGGAGGCGCTGAAGACCTTCGCGGTGTCGCGGCTGCTGTTCGACAACGTGCCGCACGTGAAGGTGTTCTGGGTGATGCACGGGGTGCAGACCGCTCAGCTCGCGCTCCAGCACGGGGCGGACGACATGGACGGGTCCGTCGTCGAGTACAAGATCACCCATGACGCGGACAACTACGGGACGCCGAACAAGCTGACGCGGGAAGATCTGCTGGATCTGATCCGGGATGCCGGGTTCCGGCCCGTGGAGCGGAACACGCGATACGAGATCATTCGGGAGTACGACGGGCCCGACCCCTTGCTTCGCGAGGCGCCGCAGCCTATGCGGGTGTGATTGCGGCTTGCGGTGCGTGGGGGCTGGTCGCGCCCACGCGGCGGAGCCGCA
>NZ_WWIC01000324.1:0-72226 GCF_009872555.1 Streptomyces sp. SID5643 | reverse complement strand
GGGGTTTCAGCAGAGCCCCCTGTCGGATTCGAACCGACGACCTACGCATTACAAGTGCGTTGCTCTGGCCAGCTGAGCTAAGGAGGCGGGTGCCGTGCGCCGTGTTGCCGTGCGCGAGGGCGGCACCACTGTACACAGAGCCCGTTACGCCGAGCCACGAAGTTCCGTCCGGGCGGACTCCTCCGCCGGCTCGTAGGCGAAGCGGTACGCCACCGTCGTCTCACCGTGCCGTGCGGTGAAGTCGCCCTTCCCGGTGAGGCCGGTCAGCTCTCCGCTCCCCGACCCCGGCACCACCTCGAAGGTGCAGTGCACGGTGCCGTCCTCGCCGAAGAATCCGCGCTCCTCCACCGCGAAGCTTCCCTCACGGCCCTCGACGCTGCCGGTGAGGAGTTCCATGCCGCTGAAGGAGCCGGTCTTCGCGGTGACGTAGACGATCGAGTACTCGCAGTGCGTCCCGGCCGCTTCGATGCCGCCCGTGAAGGTGTTCCGGACGGAGGCGTGGGCGAGGCGGGGGTTCGCGTCCTCGCCGGGGGCGATCACGCGTTCCTGCCAGTCGGCGAAGGTGAAGTGACCGGTGGTGGTGATGGTGCGGGTGGTGCCGGGCATGGGGTGGTCCTCTCGGTCGGGCTGATGTCCAGGACCAGCCTGGACGCCGTACCTGACATCTCCTGTCAGGTACGGCGCCGCATGCCGCGACAATGGCCCCCATGCGCGCCGACCGGCTCCTCTCCCTGCTCCTGCTGCTCCAGAACCGCGGGCGGATGACCGCACCCGAGCTCGCTGCGGAGCTGGAGGTGTCGGTACGGACGGTCTACCGGGACGTCGAGGCGCTGGGGGCGGCCGGTGTGCCGGTGTGCGCCGACCGGGGGCCCGAGGGCGGCTACCGGCTGGTCGAGGGGTACCGGACCCGGCTGACCGGTCTGACCGACGCCGAGGCCGGTTCGCTGTTCCTCGCCGGGATGCCCGGGCCGGCCCGGGACCTGGGGCTGGGGGCCGTCCTGGCCAGCGCCCAGCTGAAGGTCCAGGCGGCCCTGCCCGCCGGGCTGTCCGCGCAGGCACGGCGGGTCCAGGAACGGTTCCATCTGGACGCGCCCGCCTGGTTCCGGGAGGCCGACCCGGTGCCGTGCCTGGAGGCCGTGGCGGCGGCCGTGTGGGAGCGGCGGACACTGCGGCTGCACTACCGGCGCTGGCGCGGCGAGGTGCGCCGGGAGGTGCGGCCGCTGGGGCTCGTCCTGAAGGGCGGCATCTGGTACCTGGTCGCCCTCGCGCAGGAGGCCGTACGGACCTACCGGGTGTCGCGCGTGCTGCACGTGGAGGAGACGGGGGACGTCTTCGAGCGGCCCGCGGGCTTCGACCTGGCCGCCTACTGGGCCGAGTCCTCCCGGCGTCTGGAGGCCGCCCTGCGGCAGGACACCGCACGGCTGCGGATCTCGCCCCGCGCGCGGAAGCTGCTGCCGATGCAGTTCGGCGCGGCGGGCGCACGGGCCCTGGACGGTGCGGGGCCGCCCGACGGGGACGGCTGGGTGGAGGTGGAGCTGACCGTGGAGTCGGAGGCGGTCGCCGTGGGAGATCTGCTCCGGCTCGGCGCGGAGGCGGAGGTGCTCGGCCCTCCCGGGCTCCGGCAGGCCGTGGCCCGGGCGGTGGCGGCGCTGGCGGACCGGTACGGGGCGTCGTCGACCGGTGTCGACCGGATGTGACGTGCCGCTTCGAAAATTTCCGCGAAGTTCACATGCCCGGAACTACTGACAGACGTGTGAACGCCAGGTACCGTCCTGAGCCAGTTCACATGCGTGGACTACACCACAACGGAACACCCGTCGTGGCACCGCCTTCCTACTCGGATCGTCCGGCACGTTCCTGCCGGTAGAAGGGGTTCATTCACCATGGCCACTGTCTCGTTCGACAAGGCGACCCGGATCTACCCGGGCTCCACCAAGCCCGCCGTCGACGCGCTGGAGATCGACATCGAGGACGGCGAATTTCTCGTCCTCGTCGGCCCCTCCGGCTGCGGCAAGTCCACCTCGCTCCGCATGCTCGCGGGCCTGGAGGACGTCAACGGCGGAGCCATCCGCATCGGCGACCGCGACGTCACGCACCTGCCGCCGAAGGACCGGGACATCGCCATGGTGTTCCAGAACTACGCGCTCTACCCGCACATGACCGTCGCCGACAACATGGGCTTCGCGCTCAAGATCGCCGGCGTCAACAAGGCGGAGATCCGGCAGAAGGTCGAGGAGGCCGCGAAGATCCTCGACCTCACGGACTACCTGGACCGCAAGCCGAAGGCCCTCTCCGGCGGTCAGCGCCAGCGCGTCGCCATGGGCCGCGCCATCGTGCGTGAGCCCCAGGTGTTCCTCATGGACGAGCCGCTGTCCAACCTGGACGCCAAGCTCCGTGTGTCCACCCGTACGCAGATCGCCTCGCTCCAGCGCCGCCTGGGCATCACCACCGTCTACGTCACCCACGACCAGGTCGAGGCCATGACGATGGGCGACCGCGTGGCGGTCCTCAAGGACGGTCTGCTCCAGCAGATCGACACCCCGCGCAACATGTACGACAAGCCCGCGAACCTCTTCGTCGCCGGCTTCATCGGCTCCCCGGCGATGAACCTCGTCGAGGTGCCGATCACCGACGGCGGCGTGAAGTTCGGTAAGTCGGTCGTGCCGGTGCAGCGTGACGCGATCGCCGCCGCCACCGACAAGACCGTCACCGTCGGCGTCCGCCCCGAGCACTTCGAGGTGGCCGGCGCGGACGCCGAGCTGGGCCTCGCGGTCACGGTGAACGTCGTCGAGGAGCTCGGCGCCGACGCGTACGTGTACGGCACCGCCAAGGTCGGCGACGACTCCAAGGACCTCGTCGTCCGCGTCAGCGGCCGTGACGTCCCGGAGAAGGGCAGCCAGCTGCACGTCGTGCCCCGCTCCGGCGAGACCCACGTGTTCTCGACGTCGACCGGTGCGCGCCTGTCCGACTGATCAACCAGCAAACGCACAACCCCGGGTGAATCACCCAGGTTGACGAAGAGGGCCCCGCAGCGTGCTGCGGGGCCCTCTTCGTTGTCGACAAATACCCCGGCAGACCGGACGTTTCGAGCTGTGTGCGTCAACGCCTTACCCAGAAAGTGGCACTCTCTCATCCCCCGAACCGGTGACTAAATGTCTACAAACCATTACCGGGCGCTACCCTCACACGCGTGAAGCACTCCATGAACCAACAGACGCGACGCGGCCGGGGCCCCGCCCGCCGGATCGGCCGCACCCTCGCTTTCGTCCTGCCCGTCGTCCTGGTGCTCTCCGGGACCCTCGCGGTCACCCGAGTCAACTGGTCGGGGAACTCCACCGACCCGGTGCTCACCGCCGCGGACACCTCCGTGGGTTCCCCCCGGGCCGCCAAGCGCGCCCCCCAGGACATCCTGCGCGACAAGCTGCTGACCGAACTGCAGGAGGAGGACCCGGGCGTCGCCCTCACCCACCTCCAGCAAGCCGTCAACGGCCGCCCGTCACTGGCGAAGCACTGCGCGTCCATCGCCCGCGCCCTCGGTCAGGCCGCCGTCCGGGTCTACGGCCCGACCCGCGCCCAGTCCTACGCGCGCCCGGTGTGCGACACCGCCTTCGCCACCGGCGTCGCCGCCGCGCACAGCTGAGCGCACCGCCCTGCCACCGGGTGGGAAGTCCCTGACGGCCGGCGCCGCAACGATCGTCGGCCGTGGTCACGGGCGGGACGCCACGTACAGTTCGTATCCATGAGCGATCCGAGCGCCGCGTCCCGCCCCGTTCAAGCCGTCGTTCTGGCCGGTGGCCAGGGCTCCCGGCTGCGTCCGTACACCGACGACCGGCCCAAGCCGATGGTCGAGATCCCCGGGACGGGGACGCCGATCATCGGCCATCAGCTGTCCTGGCTCGCCGACGAGGGTGTGACGGACGTCGTGGTCTCCTGCGGCCATCTCGCCGAGGTCCTCCAGAAGTGGCTGGAGACGGCCGAGTTGCCGCTCTCCGTCACGACGGTCGTGGAGCCGGAGCCGCTCGGGCGCGGCGGCGGCCTCAAGTACGCCGCGGCGCATCTCCCCCACCCCGAGCAGCCCTGGTACGCCACGAACGGGGACATCTGGACCCGGTTCTCGCTGCGGGACATGGCCGACTTCCACGCCGAGCGGGACGCCGTCGCGACGCTGGCGCTGGCGCGGCCCCGGCTGCCGTGGGGGGCGGTGCAGACCGACGGGTTCGGCCGTATCACCGACTTCATCGAGGCGCCGCCGTCGACCTTCGAGATCAACGCCGGCGTGTACGTCTTCTCCCCCGAGTTCGCCGGGCTGCTGCCGCACCGGGGGGACCATGAGCGGACGACGTTTCCCCATCTGGCCCGTGAGCGGCGGCTGGCCGGGTTCACGATCCCCCAGGGGTCGTACTGGCGGGCCATCGACACGGCGAAGGACCTGACGGAGGCGGCGAAGGAGCTGGCGGCGGGGCGCTAGCGGCGGTGTGCGGTGGGGGGGGTGTGCCGTGTGCTTCGGCCGCGGGCCCGTCGTGGTTGCTCGCACAGTTCCCCGCGCCCCTTGAGGGACGTCTCCCTCTCCGCGTGAGAAGGCCCCGCACCTCCCGGTGCGGGGCCTTCTGGCTGGGCTGGGCGGGGGTCAGCCCAGGAGGCCGCCCACCAGGCCCGGGCGGCCCGTGGAGGACGAACCGCCGCTGTCCGAGCCGCCCGTCGAGCCCGCGCCGCCCGTCGCCGTGCCGCCTGAGGTGGGGCCGGTCGTGGTGCTGGGGGCCTGGTTCTCCGGGGTGGACTGCTGGGGCGGGGCCTGGCCCGCGGTGCCCTGGGTCTGGCTGGGCGAGCCGCCGGTGACGGTGCCGGTGTCGCGGGTGGCGTCCGGCCGGGTCGTTGTACCCGCGCTCGGGCTCGCGGAGCCGGCCGTGGCGCCCTGGGTCGGCGAGGAGGAGGCCGACGGGGTCCGCTTCTCCTTGCGCTTGCCGGGCTCGCCCGGGAGCGGGGAGCCGGGCAGCTCGTTGCGCGGGGCCTCGCCGGGGCCCGGGACGACGACCCGGTCGGCGTCACGGACGGCACCGCCGAGCAGCGAGCCGACGAGCAGGGTGATGCCGGTGACGATGGCGGTGACGAGGGCGCCGCGGCGCAGCACGTAGCGGCGCAGGTCCCAGATGTCGGCCCGGGGGCCGAGACGGCGCCAGGCGCTGCCGGCCAGTCGGCCGTCGACGGAGTACACGGGGGCGCCTGCGATGATCAGCGGGGACCAGGCGGCGAGGTAGATGATGTCGGGCGTCTCGTAGGCGGGGACGCTCTTCCAGCTGACCGTGACCAGCAGCGCGGCCGACAGCAGGGCGCCCAGGCAGGCGGCGACGCGCTGCCAGCAGCCCAGCACCGTCAGAACGCCGACGATGACCTGGGCGAAGGCGATGACCAGGCCGGCGCCCACCGGGTGCTCCAGGGCGAACTGGCGCAGCGGCTCGGCGACTTCCCACGGGTGCAGCGTGTTGAGCCACTTGACCATGGAGCCACGCTTGCCGCCTTCGAAGTAGACGGGGTCGCACAGCTTGCCCATGCCGGCGTAGATCGAGATGAAGCCCAGGAAGACGCGCAGCGGGAGCAGGACGACGCCGAGGTTCATCCGGCGGCCCGGGTAATAGGCGTGCCGGGCCGGGTCGTCGCCGTGCCGCTTGGCCCGGCGGCCGGTGTCGCCCGTGCCCGGGGCGGACTCCTCGAACTCGTCGTCCCCGTAGGCCGGCTGGCCGTACGCCGGTTCGTCGTAGGCGCTGCCGACGGTGCGCATGGGCGGCAGCAGCCGGGTGCCGTCGGCGGGTTCGTGGGTGCGCTGGGGGCCGACGACCGGGGTCTCGACGGTCTGGGCGAGGTCGTCCTCGTAGCCGGCGCCGCTGTAGCCCGCACCCTGGTACCCGGGGTCGTCGTAGCCCGGGCCCACGCGGGAGATGACCTGGGTGGCTCCGGCGTCGGAGGCGGACTCGTCGGCGTGGCGGACGCTCTCGTGCCGCACGGCCTGGAGGAGCCGGTGCGCGCCGGTGTCGTCGGGGGCGGATCTGCCGCTCCAGACGACGGGCCGGCGGCGGGCGGTGGCCCCGTCCGCCTCGCCCCCCACGCGGGGCATGCGGGCGGTGTCCTCGGTGGCGGTCAGGTGCCGTGCGACCCGGGGGGACTGGACGCGACGCGTCGAAACGCCCAACTGCACGCGGAAACTCGCGTGATTGACGATGACCTGCGCCGGGTCGCTCGGCACCTTCACCATGCTCAGCGCGGGAGCGTCGTCGAGTCCCGACGAGCGGTCCCCCGTGGGTGTGCGGGGTGTTCTGGTGTCCACACTCATCTAACCGAGTGACGTCGCGTTAGGACACTGCTTTGACCCGCCGGATCTGTCCGGACCCCGTCAAGCTTGCCCTCGTCGCCCCGTTGACACCGGAATTACCCCGTACGGGTGAAGTTCCGGACATCTGTTCAGCGGCGTCGGCGGGCCGCCTCGTACAGCACGATCCCCGCCGCCACACCGGCGTTGAGCGACTCGGCGCCGCCCGGCATCGGGATCCGCACCCGGACGTCACAGGTCTCCCCGACCAGCCGGGACAGCCCCTTGCCCTCGCTGCCGACGACGATGACGACCGGGCCGTCCAGCGCCGGAAGCTCGCCGAGCTCGGCCTCGCCGTCGGCGGCCAGGCCGACGACCGTGATGCCGGCCTTCTTGTACGCCTCCAGGGCCCGGGTGAGGTTGGTGGCGCGGGCGACCGGGGTACGGGCCGCCGTACCGGCGGACGTCTTCCAGGCACCGGCCGTCATACCGGCCGCACGGCGCTCGGGGACGACCACGCCGTGACCGCCGAAGGCGGAGACGGAGCGGACGACCGCGCCGAGGTTGCGCGGGTCGGTGACACCGTCGAGGGCGACGATCAGCGGGTCCACACCCTCGTCGTAGGCGGCCGACGCCAGGTCCTCGGGGTGGGCGTACTCGTACGGCGGGACCTGGAGGACCATGCCCTGGTGGTTGAGACCGTTGGTCATCCGGTCCAGCTCGGGCCGCGGGGCCTCCATGAGGTTGATCCCGCCGCGCTCGGCGGCGACCTGGAGGGCCTCGCGCACCCGCTCGTCGTTGTCGATGAACTGCTGGACGTACAGCGTGGACGCCGGGACGCCCTCGCGCAGCGCCTCCAGGACCGGGTTGCGTCCCACGACCAGCTCGGACGTGCCCTTGCCGCCCCGGCCGCGCACGGTGGGCCGGCGCACGGCCTGCTTGGCCTTGGCGTTGGCGACGCGGTTCTTCTTGTGTCCCTTGCGCATCTCGGCGGGCGGGGTGGGGCCCTTGCCTTCCAGGCCCCGGCGCCGCTGGCCGCCACTGCCGACCTGCGCGCCCTTCTTGCCGGACATGCGGCGGTTGTTGGCTGCCATGACCTACCTGTCTCTGCTGTCGCCGTGAGGCGGTGAAGTGCGTACGTCTGTGAAGTGTGCCGCCCGGAGGCCCGGGCGGCACAATCGATCTTCCGGCCGCGGCCGGGCTAGCGCGGGCCGAGGCTCCAGCGCGGGCCCTGCGGACTGTCCTCGATGACCAGACCGGACTGGCTCAGCTGGTCGCGGATCGCGTCCGCGGTGGGCCAGTCCTTGCGGGCCCGGGCGGCCTCGCGCTGGTCCAGCACCATGCGGACGAGCGTGTCGACCACGCCGTGCAGGTCGTCGCCGCGGTCGCCCTCCCCGGCCCACTGGGGGTCCAGCGGGTCGAGGCCGAGCACGCCGAGCATCGCGCGGACCTCGGCGAGCCGGGCCACGGCCGCTTCCTTGTCGTCGGCGGCGAGCGCGCTGTTGCCCTGACGGACGGTGGTGTGCACCACGGCGAGCGCCTGCGGCACGCCCAGGTCGTCGTCCATGGCCTCGGCGAAGGCGAGCGGCACCTCGGGGGCGGGCTCGACGGCGCCGGCCTTCTCGACCACGCGCTGCACGAAGCCCTCGATCCGCGCGAACGCCGACTCGGCCTCGCGCAGCGCCTCCTCGCTGTACTCGATCATCGAGCGGTAGTGCGGGGTGCCGAGGTAGTAGCGCAGCACGATGGGCCGCCAGCGCTTGACCATCTCGCTGACCAGCACCGAGTTGCCGAGCGACTTGGACATCTTCTCGCCGCTCATGGTGACCCAGGCGTTGTGCACCCAGTACCGGGCGAACTCGTCGCCGTAGGCCTTGGCCTGGGCGATCTCGTTCTCGTGGTGCGGGAAGACCAGGTCGAGGCCGCCGCCGTGGATGTCGAAGGCGGTGCCCAGGTACTTGTGGGCCATCGCCGAGCACTCCAGGTGCCAGCCCGGGCGGCCGCGCCCGAACGGCGTCTCCCAGCTCGGCTCCCCCGGCTTCACGGCCTTCCACATGGCGAAGTCACGCGGGTCGCGCTTGCCGGTGATGCCTTCCTCGGCGGGCTGCCGCATCTCGTCGAGGTCCTGCCGGGACAGCTCCAGGTAGGAGGGCCAGGAGCGGACGTCGAAGTAGACGCTGCCGTCGGCCTCGTAGGCGTGCCCGCGCTCGATCAGGCCGCGCATCATCTCGACCATCTCGGTGATGTGGCCGGTGGCACGCGGCTCGTAGGTGGGCGGCAGGCAACCGAGCACGGTGTAGCCGTCGTTGAAGGCGCGCTCGTTCTCGTAGCCGATGGCCCACCAGGGGCGGTTCTGCTCGCCGGCCTTCCAGATGATCTTGTCGTCGATGTCCGTCACGTTCCGCACGAACGTGACGTCGTAGCCGCGGTACTCGAACCAGCGGCGCATGATGTCGAAGTTCAGACCCGACCGGATGTGCCCGATGTGCGGGGCGGCCTGCACGGTGGCACCGCACAGGTAGATCGAGACGCAACCCGGCTGGAGCGGGGAGAAGTCACGGATCTGCCGGGCGCTGGTGTCGTACAGGCGAATAGTCACCACTCCAGGGTAGTGGGCCCCGGGGTGTGCATCAGGACCTTCCCCTCGGGGCGCACATATTCGTGACATTGGCAACGGGTACGCCCCGAACGCTTGCCCTCAGCCCGTGCGCACCACCAGCGCCGTCGCCACCGCCATCAGCCCTTCGTCCCGGCCGGGGAAGCCGAGGCCGTCCGTCGTCGCGCCCGACACCGACACCGGGGCTCCGGCCGCCTCGGACAGCAGTTTCTGTGCCTCGTCCCGGCGCTTGCCGATCTTCGGGCGGGGTCCCACCACCTGTACCGCGATGTTGCCGATCCGGAAGCCCGCCTCGCGCACGATGCGCGCGGCCTCCGTCAGGAGGGTGACCCCGGAGGCGCCCGACCACTCGGGGCGGCCCGTGCCGAAATGCTGGCCCAGATCGCCGAGACCGGCGGCGGAGAAGAGGGCGTTGCAGGCGGCGTGGGCGACGACGTCCGCGTCGGAGTGACCGGCCAGGCCCGGGCCCTCGCCCTCCCACTTCAGGCCGCCGCACCACAGCTCGCGGCCCTCCTCGAACGCGTGGATGTCGGTGCCGATGCCGACCTGGGGCAGCACGGGCTGGTCAGAAGCCATCGTTGAGCCTCCTGCGGGCCAGGACCGCCTCGGCGAGGACCAGGTCCAGGGGGCGGGTGACCTTGAAGGCCTCCTCGTGACCGGGGACGGCCACGACCGTGAGGCCGAGCTGCTCGACCATGCCGGCGTCGTCGGTGACCTCGCCGGTGACCGTCTCGTGCGCCCGGACCAGCGTGGCCCGGTCGAAGCCCTGCGGGGTCTGCACCGCCCGCAGCAGGGCGCGCTCCGGCGTGGCGACGACCGGCTCCGGCTCGCCGGGGGTGCCGGCGGGCTCGACCTGCTTGACGGTGTCGGCCAGCGGCAGCGCCGGGACCACGGCCGGTGCGCCGTCGCGTACGGCCTCGATCACCGCGTCGACCGTGTCCACCGGCACCAGCGGCCGGGCCGCGTCGTGGACCAGCACGATGTCGTGGCCGGGCGGCAGCGCGTCCAGGCCGAGTTTCACCGACTCCTGGCGGCTCTGCCCGCCCGGGACGACGAGGAAGTCGGTCCGCTCGGGCAGCGCGTGCGCGTCGAGCAGCGACCTGACCTCGGCGGCGCCCTCGGGCGGGGCCACGACGACGACCAGGGAGACGGCGCGGGAGGCGGCCATCGCGCGGACCGCGTGGATCAGCATGGGGGTGCCGCTCAGCGCGCGCAGCGCCTTGGGGGCGCCCGGGCCGAGCCGCACACCGCGGCCGGCGGCCGGGATCACGGCCGCCGTACGGGCCGCCGAGGGGCCGGGGGGCGGCGAGGGACGCGAATCGTCAGACATCGGTTCCTGTCAGGTTTGTGTGCTGGCCTGGCGTGGGTATGGCCTGGAGGAGTGCCGGGCGCGACGCGCTCGACCGGACCCTTCCGTGACGCTGGTCGAGCCGGCTGCCCGGGCCCGGCACGCCAAACACCGGGGCGTGAGTGATAACACAACCCGGGGCGGTGGCGCATCGGCGTCGGAGTACGAACATGCCGCAGCGCCCGGCGACAGAGAATTCGTCATCGGGCACCGCGGCATTTCGATGTGCAGGCGCGCGCTTGATACGCGGAGCGCTGTACGACCGGCTTCGCCTCAGGAGGCGAGGACCTCGTCGAGCAGGGCTTCGGCCTTGTCCTCGTTGGTGTTCTCCGCGAGGGCCAGCTCGCTCACCAGGATCTGGCGGGCCTTGGCGAGCATGCGCTTCTCACCGGCGGAGAGTCCACGCTCGCGCTCACGACGCCACAGGTCACGCACCACTTCCGCGACCTTGATGACATCGCCCGAGGCGAGCTTCTCCAGGTTTGCCTTGTATCGACGGGACCAGTTCGTGGGCTCCTCGGCGTACGGCGCGCGCAGCACCTCGAAGACCCGGTCCAGCCCGTCCTGACCGACCACATCACGCACGCCGACGAACTCCGCATTGTCCGCTGGCACACGTACCGTCAGGTCGCCCTGGGCGACCTTCAGCACCAAGTAGGTCTTGTCCACGCCTTTGATCTGGCGAGTTTCGATGGCCTCGATCAGCGCGGCCCCGTGATGGGGATAGACCACGGTGTCGCCAACCTTGAACGTCATGTGACAGGTACCCCTTCCGTGGCTATCCAGGGTAACACGGAAATCGCGGGTTCTGAATGGCGTTTTCGCAGGTCAGGGCGCATCTCGGGGCTTGACAACTCCGACAGGAACGTGCTTCGGACAGGGAGTGGAAGAAGGTATCCGCAGGTCGGAGCGGCTCTCCGGGGTGAGCGAAACGCGTACGTTACACGCATCCGGAGCACCCGCCAGAAGGACGAACATCCCCATATGTCCGGTTCCGTATGATCGACTTCCGCTACTCCGTTCGGTGGTCCGAGCCGGGTTCCGGTCGAATCCGGAATTGATCACAGGGCGCCCGGACGGACCGTCGGTGATCAATTCCGAGCCGCCCCGCGCATTCCTTCACGGAAAATCCGTGCCGCTGCCCGGGGCTCTTATGTGAATGCCGGACGAGCGCCACGCCAATGTGACGCGGCAGTCGTGGGTGACTCAGGTGGACCAGGCGGTGACGGGGGGTCGGGTGCGGCCGGACGAGGGCGGCTCGGTAACCTAAGGCCCGCTGACAGACACTTAGGGCGGCTTTATCGGCCGCTCCGCTCGAGTCAAGGAGTTGCCGCCGCCGTGAGCAGCAGCCTTCGACGCGGTGCCCTCGCCGCCGCCGTCACCGCGTTCTCGATCGCCTCGCTCGCCGCGTGCGGTGCCGGCTCCAACGCCCAGACCCTGGAGATCAAGCCGGACAACGCTGCCACGAGTGTCGGCGACATCAAGATCCAGAACGCGGTCGTGATCACGCAGCCCGACCTCGAGTCGACGGGCCCGGCCGCGATCTCGGCGACCTTCTTCAACTCCGGCCGCACGGCCGAGACGCTGGAGTCCATCACCCTCCCGGGCACCGGCAAGACCGCCCAGCTGAAGCCCGCCAAGGGCGGAAGCCTCAGCATCCCGCCCGGCGGCTCGCTGATCCTGGGCGGCCAGAACAACGCCACGGCGATGCTGCCGAGCAGCCGCGAGGCGGTGCGGGACGGCAACGCGCAGAAGGTCACCTTCACCTTCAGCAAGACGGGTGCCGTGAGCCTGCGCGCGTTCGTCGTCCCCGCCGAGCACTACTTCAAGGAGTGGGGCCCGACGGAGGTTCCGGCCGCGCCGGGCGCCTCGTCCTCCCCGTCCGGTTCGCCGTCCGGTTCCCCCGCCGAGGGTGAGTCGGGCGCGCCGGAGAGCCCCGCGGGCGGCGAGACGCCGGGTGGCCACGGAGCGTCCGGCACGCCGACCGACGCCGCCTCGGCGAGCGCGAGCGCCGGCGCGGGCGCAGGGCACTGAGCCGTCGGTCGCAGCACGTCGTAGAACGAAGGGCGGGCCCTCTCCCAGGAGAGGGCCCGCCCTTCGTTCTGCCGTCGTGTCGTCGTGCGGGGCCGGTCTACGGCTCGAACTTGTAGCCGAGGCCGCGGACCGTCACCAGGTAGCGCGGGGCGCCCGGGTCCGGCTCGATCTTGGCGCGCAGGCGCTTGACGTGGACGTCGAGGGTCTTGGTGTCACCGACGTAGTCGGCGCCCCAGACCCGGTCGATCAGCTGCATGCGCGTGAGGACGCGGCCGGCGTTGCGCAGCAGCATCTCCAGCAGGTCGAACTCCTTCAGCGGCAGGTCGATCTTGGTGCCGCCGACGGTGACCACGTGCCGGTCGACGTCCATGCGGACCGGTCCGGCCTCCAGGGCCGCGGGCGTGACCTCCTCGGGCTCGCCTCTGCGGCGCAGCACGGCGCGGATGCGGGCGACCAGCTCGCGCGAGGAGAACGGCTTGGTGACGTAGTCGTCGGCTCCTATCTCCAGCCCGACGACCTTGTCGATCTCGCTGTCCTTGGCGGTCACCATGATGACGGGGACGTTGGAACGGCCGCGCAGCTGGCGGCACACCTCGGTGCCCGGCAGGCCGGGCAGCATCAGGTCGAGGAGGACGAGGTCGGCGCCGTTGCGCTCGAACTCGTCGAGTCCGTCGGGCCCGGTGGTCGCGACCGCGACCTCGAAGCCCTCCTTGCGGAGCATGTACGACAGGGCGTCGGAGAAGGACTCCTCGTCCTCGACGACGAGCACACGGGTCACGGAAGGACCTCCGGGGCGGGAAGCGTTTCGTACGCGTTCGGTTCGGGGGATTCGGGGGTGGACCGCCCGGCCTCCACGTCGAGGCCCGCGCCTCCTGCGCGTGTCTCTCGGGCGGGCTGCTGATGTGCGCGGTCGCGGGCCGCACCGGCCTCTGGCAGCCGCAGGGTGAAGGTGGAGCCCTGGCCTTCGGCGCTCCACACCGTGACCTCCCCGCCGTGCGAGGCGGCCACGTGCTTCACGATCGCCAGTCCCAGTCCCGTACCGCCGGTGGCACGGGAGCGGGCCGGGTCGACGCGGTAGAAGCGCTCGAAGATGCGCTCCTTGTCCTTGTCGGAGATGCCGATGCCCTGGTCGGTGACGGCGATCTCGATCTGGTCCCCGCCGGGCGCGTTCACACTGCGGGCCGCTATGCCGACGCGGGTGCGGGCGGGTGAGTAGTTGACGGCGTTCTCGACGAGGTTGCCGAGCGCGGCGGCGAGCTGGCCGCGGTTTCCCCAGACGCGCAGGTCGGCGGTGCCTCCCGCGGCCATGGTGATCTGTTTGGCGCCGGCCTGGTGCCGGCAGCGGTCGACGGCCTCGGCGACGAGCTCGTCGACCCGGACCGGCTCGGCGTCCTCCAGCGGGTCGTCGTTCTGCACCCGGGAGAGGTCGATGAGCTCCTGCACGAGGCTGGTGAGCCGGGTGGCCTCGATCTGCATGCGCCCGGCGAACCGCTCGACGGCCTCGGGGTCGTCGGAGGCGTCCATCACGGCCTCGGAGAGCAGCGAGAGGGCGCCGACGGGCGTCTTCAGCTCGTGGCTCACGTTCGCGACGAAGTCGCGCCGGACCGCCTCGATGCGGCGGGCCTCGGTCAGGTCCTCGACCAGGAGCAGCACCAGTCGGGAGCCGAGCGGCGCGACCCGCGCGGAGACGGCCAGAGCCTCTCCGCGTCCGGTGCCGCGCCGCGGCAGGTCCAGTTCGACCTGGCGTATCTCGCCGTCCCGCCGGGTGTCCCGGGCCATCTGCAGCATCGGCTCGACGGCGAGCTTGCCGCCGCGGACCAGGCCGAGGGCGTACGCCGCCGAGCTGGCCTTGACCACGGCGTCCGCTTCGTCGAGGACGACGGCGGACGACCTGAGGACCGACAGGACCGTGTCCACGCCGGGCGGGAGCACCGCGTCGGTGTGCAGGGAGCTACGGGTGGGGCGCTTCTGCTCGCGCTCACTCCAGCGGAACGCGAGCATGGCGATGACGCCGGTGAGCACACCGGCGATCGCAGCCACTGCGGCGACCGCCGCGTTCACGTCCATGCACCCAGGTTAGGCATGGCTCGGGCACCCTCCACAGCCGTCGGGCTGCGAGCTCGAACACTCGTCGCCCAGAGTTCACCTTGGAGCCAGTATTGGTTCATTTGGGATGACGGAAACGGACGCGTAAGGGCCGGAACGTGGGAGCGTGGGGTTCGGACCGCTGGTAATACGACGGTCGTACCGCCGGTTGTCCGGTGGGCCCCGGCCCTTGGACCCCCGACTGAGACGCACGAGAGGGAAAGCCTGATGCGGGACGCGTACCACGAGGAACTGGACTCGATAAGCGACAGTCTGGTGGAGATGGCCCGGCTGGTCGGGTCGGCGATCGGGCGCGCCACGACCGCCATGCTCGACTCCGACCTGAAGCTGGCCGAGAACGTCATCGAGGCCGACCAGCGGGTCGACGAGCTCCAGCACGAGCTGGAGGCCCGGGCCATAGCCCTGCTGGCACGGCAGCAGCCGGTGGCCACCGACCTGCGGATCGTCGTCACGTCGCTGCGGATGTCGGCCGACCTGGAGCGCTCGGGCGACCTCGCCCAGCACGTGGCGAAGCTCGCGCGCCTGCGCTACCCCGACCGCGCGGTCCCGAGCGACCTGCACGCCACCATCCTGGAGATGGGCCAGCTCGCGCAGCGCCTGATGGCGAAGGCCGCCGAGGTGATCATCACCAAGGACGTCGACCTGGCGCTCCAGCTGGAGCAGGACGACGACGAGATGGACCTGCTGCACCGCACGCTCTTCCAGCACCTGATGGACGACCGGTGGAAGCACGGCATCGAGACGGCCGTGGACGTCACGCTGCTCGGCCGCTACTACGAGCGGTTCGCCGACCACGCCGTGTCGGTCGCCAAGCGCGTGGTGTACCTGGTGACGGGCGAGCACGCGGACGAGCTCCAGACGGAAGCACAGCCGGAGATCCAGGCGGTTCCGGGGGCGGAGAGCGCCTGACGGACCGGTCCCGGGGGTCGGGCCCAGGGGTCGTGCCCAGGGTCGGGCCAGGGCGCGCGGGCGCCTCAATGCGCCGTTGATGCGCCCAGCGGCATGGGCATCCAATGGGCACAGGCACCAGCCTCTAGGAGGGACCCATGGCCGAATCCCCCAGCACGACGCCCGACCCCGCCCGGCAGCGCGAGACCGAACAGCCCGCCGAGATCAGGAGCCTGCCCCTGATCGCCGCGTGCGGCTGCGGCTCGGGCTGTGGCTGCGGGTGTCAGTCGGGCAGCCCCTGCCAGTGCGGCTGACGCCTGCGCAGTGTCGTTCCGTACGTCCTCGGGGCCCCGGCGTTCTCGCCGGGGCCCCGAGGCGTGGAGCCCGGGGTCGCCCGGGTGGCCGTACGGGCGGAGCATGGAGGGGAGGCGAGGCGGCGCGGGCCCGCGCCGCCGCCGGGAAGGAGGCGCGAGGCATGCCCAAGTTCATGGATGTCCACAGGGGCATGAAGGGCATCACGGAGGAACAGCTGCGTGAAGCCCACAACGCGGACCTCGCGATAGAGAAGGACGAGCAGGTCCACTTCGAGATGGCCTGGGCGGACCCGGAGTCCGGCCATGTCTACTGCCTCTCCGAGGCCCCCTCGGCCGAAGCGGTCCAGCGCATTCACGAGCGCGCCGGGCACAAGGCGGACGAGGTGCACCCCGTGCCGCTGACGGTGCGGTGACCCGCCGCACGCGGTCCGTCGGCGGCGCCGGGCGGCGCTGAGGCGGGCCGCCTGCCGGGGCAGACAGTCGCCTTCGGCGAGGTCGGGTGCTCTGCGGGCCGCCTGCCGGGGCAGGCAGTCGCCTTCGGCGAGGTCGGGTGCTCTGCGGGCCGCCTCGGCGTACAGGCGGCCGCCGTGTCCGGGTCACGCCGCGTCCGTGGAGGTACGCCGCCACCGCCGCGGATGTGCGGCCCGGTACTCACTGCCCGACGCGGCCGTCGACCCGTTCGCGCAGGAGGTCGGCGTGGCCGCAGTGCCGTGCGTACTCCGCGATCTGCGCGACCAGGATGTCCCGGAGCTGGACCTGCCCGCCGGGTTCGGGGCCGTAGTCGGAGAAACCGGTGTTGCGCGTGGAGAGGTCGGGGACACCGGCCAGCCAGCGGTCCGTGCGCTCGCACTCGGCACGCCACTGCCGCCAGGCCTCTTCCACGACCACCGGGTCGGCGACGGCACCGTTGAAGTCGCCGTCCCGGTCCTCCTCCGTGCGGTACAGCTTCGGCGCGTCCTCGCCGGCCATCACCCGGCGCAGGTGCCGCTCGTCCTCCGTCAGGTGCCGCACCAGTCCGAGCAGCGACATCGTGGAGGGCGGGCAGGACCGCCGGGCCATCTGCTCGGCGTCCAGGCCCGCGCACTTCATCTCGAAGGTGAGGCGGTAGTTGCGCAGGTAGTCGAGGAGGATGCCGCGCTCGTCGACCGGCTGGGTGTCGGTCTCGCGAGGGTCGTCGTCGGGATCGACCCACATGTCGGGGTAGACGGTGGCCTTCGTCCACCGCGTCGTGTCCGAGGATGCTGACGCGGTGGATGCCGCTCGTTCACCGGTGTGTTCGCCTGAGACCATGCGGGCATGGTGGACCGAGTGGGGTGGAGGCGCCACCGAATATCGGGCGGCGACGGTACAGGAGGGCGGCGGCCCCGGGGCCGGCCCGGCGCTGACGAAGCCGCCGTCGCCGCGCCGGGCGGTCGTGCTGCCGTCGCCGAGCCGGGCGGTCGTGCTGCCGTCGCCGAGCCGGGCGGTCAAGCCCCCGTGACCGGCGCGACGGACCGTCCTCTGCTCTTCCTCGACGTCGACGGCCCGCTCATCCCGTTCGGGTCACCGTCCCTTCGGTCACCGACCGCCGCAGCCGGCTCCCCGGCCCGCCCCGATCGGGGAAACCCCCTGCTGGAGCGGCTCGACCCCGGACTGGGCCCGCGTCTGCTGGCCCTCGACTGCTCGCTCGTCTGGGCGACGACCTGGATGGAGGAGGCGAACGAGGTCGTCTCTCCCCTCATCGGACTGCCGCGAATGCCCGTGGTGGAGTGGCCGGCCCCCGGCGCCGACCAGGGCCCGAACGGCCTGCACTGGAAGACCGGTCCCCTCGTCGAGTGGGCCGGCGGCCGGCCGTTCATCTGGGTCGACGACGAGATCGGCGCGATGGATCACCTGTGGGTCGACGCGAGTCACCCCGGGCCGTCCCTGCTGCATCGCGTCGACCCGGCCGCGGGCCTCGTGGACGCCGACTTCCTCGCCCTCGCGGCCTGGCTCCGTCGACCGCCTGCCCCCGCTCCCCCCTCCGCTACGTCCGGTCCAACGCCGTGAAGACGGCCAGGCACAGGGTGAGGCTCGCGGCGAACGCGATGCCGCAGCGGGACAGGGCCGCCGGCACCGCGGCCCCCTCCCAGCGGGCGAGGGCGAAGGCGATCGCAGCGGCCACGAGGGAGAAGAGGACGGCCACCGCCAGCGCGAGCAGCAGCAACGCCGGGAAGGTGTGTTTCATGGAGGCACCGCCTGGGTCGTGTGGTGTCGATGACGAATTACGACGATCCCCGGGCGGAACCGCAGGTGGGACGGTTGGATGTGTTCTCCGGTGACAACAGGGGGTTGTCCGGCGAACAAACCGTGGGGAGACACGTGGCCGGCCAGAGGAAGCGGGCGGGGCGACCGTGGGGACCGGCCCGGGGCCCGTGCGTCGAGATCAACCAGCTGGTCGCGGTGGTCCGGTCCTGGCTCGACGAATCGGCGGTGTCCGTGCGGGAGTTGCACGCGCGGCTCACTCCCGAACACTTCGTCGCCGGGTCCGTGCCCGAGTTACGCCGGCTGCGCGACCGGCTGTCCGGCGAGTCGCTGGAGTGGGATCTCGTCGAGGCCGTGGCCGACGTCTGCTTTCCCGACGAACAGGCCGACCTGGCCCGGCGACGCCTCGGGGAGGCGAGGACGCTGTGGGACCGGGCGAGCACGAGCCCCACTGCGATCGCGGAGGCACAGGAGCTGGTCCCCGCACGGGAGTTGCTGGAGGCCAAGGACCGCACCATCGAGGTCCTCCAGGAGATGCAGCGCGCCCGCCAGGCCTACGAGGCCGGCGAGCACGGGCGGCAACAGGCCCTGTCCATCGCCACGTTGCTGTTCGTCATGCTCGGGCAGGCCCAGGCGAAGGTCGCCGAACTGAGGCGCCGGCTCGACGCGCTGGAGTCGGCGACGGCCGAACTGCACGACGGCCAAGGGGTCGTGGAGCTGCTCTCACGGGCACAACGGCAGGAGACGGATCTGCGCGAACAGCTGGTCCGCGCCGAGCGGGAGCGGGGCACCGCCCAGCAGGTCGCCGACCACGCGGCACGCCGTATCCACGAACTGGAGGCCGAACTCGCCGAGCTGCGGTTGCGTATGGGGGAGGACGGGCCCTCCCGGACGCAGGAGCCGGCGCCGCCGCTGTCCCACCCCGACCTGCACGCCCTCGGCCCCGACGACGCCGCGCTCAACGACGTGGACCGCGCGCTGGAGAAGGCACGCGCCGTCCTCGACGAGGAGCACGAGGCCGTTCAGCAGGCGGCCGACGAGGTGGGTTACTGGTCGTCCGCGATCCCCCCGGCCGGCCCGGCGGAAACCGGCGTCTCCGGGGCCGGGCAGGTCGGGCAAAGCCTGGGAGGACAACCCTCCGGGTTGTCCGGAACAACCCCGGACAACCCTCCCACCAGCCGGGAGACGCCCTTCCCCGCACTGGAATCCTCCCGGCCCCCGGCCGCCGACCCCCAGGGCGACATCTCGGAGGCGGCCCGCCGGATCACCCGGGGCAGGGACCCGGAGGACATCGTGACGCGACTGTGCCGGGCCGTCGTCCCCGCCGTCGCCGACGCGGTCATGGTCTACCTGCGGGACCCGATCCCGACGGGCGACGAAGAACACGTGGGCCCGTTGGTCCTGCGGTTGCAGCAGGTCCACCCGCTGCACGCCGGAGGCGGCGCCGCGCTGTGCGAGGTGCGCCCCGGCAGCGCGCTCTTCGACGTGCTGAACGGGGCACTGCCGGTCACCACCGACACGCCGGTCGGCGGCGCCGCGCTGCCGGAGCTGCTCGGTGAGGGCCATGGGACACCCGGCGGAGGCCACACCGTGCTCGTGCCTCTGCACGGTCGCCGGCGGATCATCGGTACGGCGGTCCTGCTGCGCCACGCCGCCGAGCGAGCCTTCCAGGACGCCGACCTGTCGGTCGCCGCCGAGTTCGCCACCCGCAGCGCCCTCGCCATCGACAAGAGTCACAATCTCCAGGCCGCGGTCCAGGGTCTGCATCTGGCCCGCAGTCTCGCGGGCACCTTGCAGGTCGTCGCCGACGGAGTCGTGACCGGTCTCGGCTACGAGCTGGCGTGCGTGAACCTCGTACGGCCGGACGGCGATCTCGTGGTCGCCTCCTTGGCGGGCAACTCCGCCGCCGAGGCCCTCCTCACCGGCCGCGTCGGCTCGCGCGAGTCCTGGGACCGCAGGCTGAGCATGGGCGAGCACTGGGGCGACCTGGTCTTCATTCCGCACACCGAGGGCTGGGTCCTCGACGACGACGACGTCCCGCAGTGGCACACCGACGGCCCCGCCCCCCGCTTCGAGGACGAGTGGCACCCCTCCGACCGTCTCTTCGCCCCGATGTACGCCCGGAGCGCTTCCGGTGCCTCCCACGGTGAACTGATCGGCGTGATCTCCGTGGACCACCCCCTCACCCGCCGCCGTCCCGGGCCGGACGAACGCCGGGACCTGGAGGAGTACGCCTTCCAGGCCGCCATCGCGATCAGCAACGCGCGGCTGCGCGCGAACATGCAGCGCGCCCTGGTCAGACTGGACAGGGAGCAGCAGACGCTGCGGGCCAGCGAGGAGTCCTTCCGGCAGGCCTTCGAGTACGCGCCCAACGGTATGGCCATCGCCGAGCTGGGCGGTGACCAGAACGGCCGCATCCTCCGGACGAACGACGCGCTGTGCCGCATGCTGGGCCGCCCGGCCGCCGCCATGCGCCGCTACGCGTTCTCCGACCTCGTGCATCCCGAGGACATCGGCATCCTGCTCGGCACCAGCGCCGAGGGCGGGCGCGCGGAACTGCGCCTCGGGCGCCGCGACGGGACGTACCTGTGGGTGTCGATGCGCAACAGCGTGGTCGCGGACGAGGCCGACGGCCCCCGCTTCCTGCTCACGCACGTCGAGGACATCGAGGAGCGCAAACAGCGCGAGTTGGATCTCGCCCACCGCGCCTCGCACGACGCCCTCACCGGCCTGCCGAACTCCGCCGAGCTGCACGCCCGTATCGACGCCCGGCTCTGCGCGCTCCGGGAGCACGAACCCGACGCCGCGGAAGGGGCCGACGACCCCTACCTCGGCCACGCCTACCCCGCCACGACCTCCCACACCCATGTCCGGGCCCCCGTGGACGACGCCGGCACCCACGGCCTGGCCGTGCTGTTCTTCGCCCTTCGCGACTTCAAGGCGATCAACACCCTCTTCGGGCACGACGCGGGGGACGACGTCCTCGTCGAAGTCGCCCGACGGCTCGCGGAGACCGTGCGCGACGGCGACACGGTGGCCCGGTACGGCGGTGACGAGTTCGTCGTCCTGGCCGACGGTCTGGACCCCGCCGCCGCGCACACCGCCGCGGTGTGGATACAGGAACGGATCCACCTGCCGATCCCCCTGGGCGACCAGACCGTGCGCATGCACGCGGGCGTCGGCATCGCGTGGGCCCAGTGCGGGACGGCCCCCGGTGACATCCTGCGGGCGGCACGGGAGTTCTCGTCGTGAGGACGGAGTCGACCACGCCCTGACATCTGTCAGGACCGCGACATCCCTGGCGCGGTCTACGCTCCGAGGCGCTGACGCGGGGGAGTTCTTGGCCACTACGGCATCCGGAGCACGAGTTGTGAGCGCTCGGGTCGCGTTACAGCAGCAGCCGCGGTGACGACACCGCGCCCTTGGAACGGCTGCATCGATGGCGACTACGGAGGAGACCGAATGAGTGTGACAGGCATCAGAAAACGGGCGACCGCCATGGCCGTGACGATGATCGCCGCAGTGGCCCTCGTTCCGCTGGCGGGGCAGGCACCGGCACAGGCAGCACCGAACGTCGCGACCGGAACGGCCGGATGGACACCGGAGATCTACCCGCTGTTCTCAGGCGAGTGGGTCAAGCGGGACGTGTCGGGTGAGAAGCGGAGGGATGAGCTGATCGACTGCTCCCGGGCATCCGGGATCGCCTGCGTGGCGGTGGGTCAGGGCGACGGCAAGCACAGCATCTTCCACCTGTTCAAGTGCGATACGCGGTCGCTCTCGAACTTCATCGACGCGCTCTCCGTCCGCAACAACCAGACGGGTGGGGCAGAGGTCCGTTTCTGGGGTCCCACCTACTCGTACCGTGCCCTCGCGGACGGCAACATCTACAACTTCCCGGACCACGCGACGTACGACTTCAACCGCCTCGACATCTGCTGAGGGCGCCTCGACCCGGGCGCACTGATCACGGTGTCCACTCGGGCCGCGAGATCGAGAATGCCCCCGCCCCGCGCGTATGCGCAGGTCGGGGGCATGGCCACCAGTGCTCCGGCCACCTCGACCCCTATGCGCCGGGCGCCCGGTACTGGACTTGCCCGGCTTTGCGCAGGGCGTCCATGGTTTCGTCGACGCTCAGGAGGACGGTCGTCTCGAACGAGCTGAGTGCGCCGCCTCCGCTGATCGACAGGGCAACCGCGGCCATGGAGACGTTGTCGGGGGCCTCCCACAGGTTGTAGCCGTCGCGGGTGCCGAACGCGTACCAAAAGCCGTGGAGCTTGCCGCCGACGGATTCGATGTACGACTGGGCGGCCTTTGCACGGTCCTCGGGGTGGCCGATGAGTCGCGCCCAGGTCTCCGGCGTGTAGCTGAACCTTGATAGATAGAGCGGCATCATGTCTCCCTTTCGTCCCAGCAAGGGATGCCCCCACAGGGTGAGAAACGCCCCCGGGGCCGCGCGCAACTCCCCCGAATGGCCGGGACGACGACCGGTACGGCCACGGCAGCTCGGGATCTACGCTTCGGCTCATGGGGACAATGATCTGGAGCGGCGTCCGGGAGCGGGTGGAGGCTCTGGCCCGTGCCGACAAGGCGCGAAAGGTGTTCGGCGCGTGGGACAAGCATGGAGGAACGGGGCACCGGTTCCGGCTTGCTGATCCGCTGTCGGAGGCGGACGTCGCCGAGGCAGAGGCCCAGTGGCGTGTGTCGCTTCCCGCGGACTACCGGGCCTTCCTCCTCGAAGTGGGCGCCGGCGGTGCCGGACCCTTCTATGGACTCACGACCCTGTCCCGCACCGATGCCGGGTGGCTGTGGAGTGACCCCGGCGGCGGCACCGTCCACGAGCGACTGCGCTTCCCTTGCCCCGATGCGGCAGACAGCATGCGTGCTCAGGCCGAGCACGAGCGCAAGGAGCCCGTCGAGTCCGACTTCGAAGGCGAGGAAGCCTTCGACGCGGCGTATCGCGCCTGGCTGGAGGACGAGGAGAAGCTGTCCGACTGGCTCTTGTCCGGCGCTGTGTGCCTCAGCCACGAGGGGTGCGGCTACTTCGACTGGCTGATCGTCTCCGGCCCCCAGCGCGGCCAGGTGTTGCTCGACGAGCGTGCAGGGGGCGGACGGTTCGGCCCTCTCGGGCGGGTCGGATTCGCTGACTGGTACCTCCACTGGGTCGGGAAAGCTGAGGCTCTTGTGGGACGTGGCCGTTAGGACGGGTGCTCGCGTACTCCGGGCGGATGTTCTTCGACACGGCCCGGTCGGGCCTCACCAGGACCTGACGGCCGGATCACCGACCCCTTGGCATGTGAGGGTGATCGTCGAGTCCGGCGGCCTCTGTAGCCTGGCGGTGCTGTACGTCGGGGGGAGCTGACCGTGGAAAACATCCTGGCCGTGGCCATCGGGGCCGCCATCGGCCTCATAGGAGCGGTGTTCGGTTCGTGGTTCACTGCGCGCCGACAGGACCGCATGTGGCTCCGCGAGCAGAAGCTCAAAGCCGGGATCGGCTTCAACACGGCCGTAGTTCAGCTGCTGGACTACCTGAAGGAAGCACAGCTGAGTGACGACGGTCCCGGAGGCAACGAGTTGGCGAACCAGATGCAGGAAGCACGCTCGGCCCTCTACCTGCTCTGTGCCGGCGACACCGTGGATCTCGCCGATGCTCTCGCACATCGGGTCTGGAGCACCCGGCCCACCGACGGCAGGGACGACCGACGAGCCGAGTTCCGAGAGACGCTAGACCTCCTGCGGCGCTTCACCCACCAGCTCCGGCAAGAAATCGCCAGATTGTAGTCCCCCTCGGTGCCTGGCCCGACCCACGGGCCTGGTCCGCTTGTCGCTTGTCTTGTCGGCTCGCAGGTCAGAGCCTGTTCCGGGCTACCCCCGCAGTACGGTCCCGTCTTGTCACGCCAAGCGACAAGACAACCGACAAGGGCATGAGCGTGCCGGCGCGCCGGGGGAGGACGGGCAAGAAGGAGCGGCCTACGGCCGCGCGTCTTTCGGACGCCCGCCCTCGTCCGTCGCGCGCCATGTCGGCGACGTCCTCCACGGCGTCGCACCCCGCGGTCTCACTCAGCCCTGACGGCCGTCTGCCACCCTCTGACAGTCAGGGCCCCTCTGACACAAAGCCCTAGGCAAACGCGGGTGTCACCCGCTGTAACACCTTGCCTGACACCTGACGCTCACACCCTCTGACACCCCGCCCTGACACCCTGCCCGTGCGCGCCCGAGGACGGCAGTTCAGGGCGGGGGCTCCCGCTCGCTCCGCCTGGAATGCCGTCCGACCCCGTGGCAGAGGCACTACGGGAGCACATCAAGCGGTTCCCACCCGTGGGGATCAAGCTCCCGTGGACACGAGCGAACGGCCAGCCGGTGACCCGGCGGCTCATCTTCACGGGCCCCAACGGCGGGCACGTCTGGCCTACGTCGCTGAACGAAGATCACTGGAAGCCCGCTCTCGCCAAGGCGGGCGTCATTTCGAAGGCCAAGAGTCGCGAGCACGCCGCCGCCCGCAAGCACGGCATGCACGCGCTGCGGCACTTCTACGCGTCCGTGCTCCTGGACGCCGGGGAGAGCATCAAGGCCCTCGCGGAGTACCCCGGTCACTCGGACCCAGGGCTGATGCTGAAGGTGTACGCACACCTCATGCCGAGCAGCCGGGAGCGGGCCCGAAAGGCTCTCGGGCACGCTCTTCGGCCGCAGGATCACAGGGCTGAGGTTCCAGAGAGGTTCCACGACATGAAAAGCCCCTGAGTTGCGCCGTATGCGCAGCTCAGGGGCATGATCACAAAGCCTACTTCTTCTTGCCCTGGTTCTTGACCGCCTCGATGGCCGCTGCCGCCGCCTCGGGGTCGAGGTACGTGCCGCCCGGGTTCAGGGGCTTGAAGTCGGCGTCGAGCTCGTAGGAGAGCGGGATGCCCGTGGGGATGTTGAGGCCGGCGATGTCCGCGTCGGAGATGCCGTCCAGGTGCTTGACCAGGGCGCGCAGCGAGTTGCCGTGGGCCGCGACCAGGACCGTGCGGCCGGTCAGCAGGTCGGGGACGATCGCGTCGAACCAGTAGGGGAGCATGCGGACGACGACGTCCTTCAGGCACTCCGTGCGGGGGCGCAGCTCCGGCGGGAGGGTCGCGTAGCGCGCGTCGGAGAACTGGGAGTACTCGGCGTCGACGTCGAGCGGCGGGGGCGGGGTGTCGTAGGACCGGCGCCACAGCATGAACTGCTCCTCGCCGAACTCGGCGAGCGTCTGGGCCTTGTCCTTGCCCTGGAGGGCGCCGTAGTGGCGCTCGTTCAGGCGCCACGAGCGGTGGACCGGGATCCAGTGGCGGTCCGCGGACTCCAGCGCGAGCTGGGCCGTGCGGATCGCGCGCTTCTGGAGGGACGTGTGGACCACGTCGGGGAGGAGGTCGGCGTCCTTCAGGAGCTCGCCACCGCGGACTGCCTCCTTCTCGCCCTTCTCGTTGAGATTGACGTCCACCCAGCCGGTGAACAGGTTCTTCGCGTTCCACTCGCTCTCGCCGTGGCGGAGGAGGATCAGCTTGTACGGTGCGTCGGCCATGCCTCAGAGCGTAATCCACGCTTTCGCCCGTTCGCGTGGCTGCCCGGCAGGCGGACGTTTGACGGGATCTGTTAATTGAGTGGCCCCCGTCAACCGGCGGCTTGTAATTTGCGCTTGCCATCATCGCTGCTTACAAGAGCGGTCGACAGGTGGCAGACAGCGCAGCCGACACCTGTCGCCTCCGGGGGGATCCATGCCGTACGTCCTGCGTGCCCGACGTGCCGTCCGGGAGACGGTCTCGGGTCTGCCCCGCGAGTTCTGGTGGCTGTGGACCAGCACGCTGGTCAACCGGCTCGGTGCCTTCGTCGCCACCTTCATGGCGCTGTACCTGACCCTCGACCGCGGCTACTCCGCCACGTACGCCGGTCTGGTCGCCGCCCTGCACGGGCTCGGCGGGGTGCTCTCCTCGCTGGGCGGCGGGGTGATGGCGGACCGGCTGGGCCGGCGGCCTACGCTGCTGATCGCGCAGGCCTCGACCGCCGTGGCCGTGGCGTTGCTGGGCTTCGTGCACGATCCGGTCGCGATCGCCGGCGTCGCCTTCCTTGTGGGCATGGCGAGCAACGCCTCGCGGCCCGCCGTGCAGGCGATGATGGCGGACATCGTCCGGCCCGAGGACCGGATCCGCGCCTTCTCCCTCAACTACTGGGCCATCAACCTCGGCTTCGCCGTCTCCTCCATGGCCGCCGGGTTCATCGCCGAGGTCAGCTACCGCGCCGGGTTCCTGATCGAGGCGGGGATGACGATGGCCTGCGCGATCCTCGTCTTCCTGCGGCTGCCGGAGTCCAAGCCCGCCGAGCCGGCGGTGCGGACCGCCGCCCCGGAGGACTCCGTGATCCTGGGCACCGTCCTGCGCGACGGGCGGTTCATGAGCGTCGTCGGGCTGTCCTTCCTGATCGCGCTGATCTTCCAGCAGGGGTCGGTCGGGCTGCCGGTGGCGATGGGCGGGGCCGGTTTCACTCCGGCCGAGTACGGCATGGCGATCGCCGTGAACGGCGTGCTGATCGTCGTCCTCCAGATCCCCGTGACCCGCTTCATCGAGCACCGGGATCCCCGCCGGCTGCTGGTCGTCTCGTCCCTCCTCGCTGGATACGGCTTCGCCCTCACCGCGTTCGCGGGGTCGGTGGGGGTCATCGCGCTCACCGTGTGCGTGTGGACCCTGGCGGAGATCGTCAACGCGCCCACGCAGACGGGTCTCGTCGTACGGCTGTCCCCGGTGCACGGACGCGGCCGCTACCAGGGCATGTACACGATGTCCTGGTCCGTGGCCGCCCTCGTCGCCCCGCTGCTGTCCGGGTTCGTCATCGACCGGTTCGGGGCGGAGTGGCTGTGGGGGTCCTGCGCGGTGCTCGGGACGGCGGCCGGGGCCGGGTACGCCGTGCTGATGCGGCGGGTCGCCGAGGACGGGGAGAAGGCGGAGGCGGGAGCGGGGGCGGCGGACGGGCTGCGGGCGCTGCCTGCCGGGCCCGACGGGGACACACTGAGGAGCGGGACACTGTGACCACGAGCCACCCCGAACTCCACACCGAACGCCTGCGGCTGCGCCAGTGGAGCGAGGCGGACCTGGACGCGATCGCGGAGATGGACGCGGACCCGGACGTCATGCGGTACATCGGTGACGGCTCGACCGGCACCCGTGAGCGGACCGCCGCGGCGCTGGGCCGGGTGCGCGCGGCCTGGGACGAGCACGGTCATGGCCTGTTCGCCGCCGAGGAGACCGCTACCGGAGAGCTGGTGGGCTGGGTGGGACTGGCTGTTCCGGCCTTCCTCCCCGAGGTCATGCCGGCGGTGGAGATCGGATGGCGGCTGCGGCGCCGGTCCTGGGGCCGGGGCTACGCCACGGAAGCCGCACGGGAGGTCCTGGCGTTCGCCTTCGGTGAGGCGGAGGCGGGCCCCTGCCTGGACCGCGTCGTCAGCATCTGCCACGTCGACAACCACGCCTCGCTCCGCGTCATGACCAAGCTCGGGATGACGTACGACCGCACCACGCGTGTCCCCGCCCATGGGCAGCCGGTCCGGGTCATGGCACTCACGCGGGAGGGGTACCACTCCTCGGCATGACGGCGGCGACGCCGTCACCTCCCGCTTCACCCCTCGCGTCCGCAGCGGTGTGCGCGGCCGGCGCTGGCAGGTCTCCTCCTGGCCATCGACGAAGCCCGACCGTCGGTTGGGTCCCGGACGACTTCTCCGGGCCGCCCCCGGACAGATCGGGGATAGCAACCATTCCCTGCAGAGCTGGAACCCCCGGAAGCCGGCCGCGCGCTTGCGACCATAGCCCCGGGCACTGACAACGGGGCAGGGGATCCGGCGCCGCACCCCGCGCGAGCGCGGCCGTCTCACCCGTCCACGAAGCCGAGCTCCGTGTCCGGCCTGCACTGCGGGCAGGCCTTGATCCCTTCGGCCAGGGCCCGCAGGGCGTGATCGCGGTCGACGCCCTTGCTGCGGCGGCCCGCGTTCCAGCAGCCGCCGACGTGCACGTACACGGATTCCTGTCCGGACAGGCCGCGCTCGATCAGCCAGTCCGGCGTGGGCGGCCGGGCGAGGAGACCGCGGCGGTGTTCGGCCTGGCGGCGTTCCTCGTCCGCGATCCACCGGCGGGTGCGGGCCAGGTCGCGTTCCTGCACGCGCTCCAGGAAGCGGAGCAGCGCGAGCCGCGACTCTGGATCGTTCATGCGTTCGATTCTAGGAGCGGTATCACCCGCCGGCCCACCCCGGACCCGCCTCGCGGCGGTCGTTCACAGGACCTGCGAGACCTTGTAGGCGATTCCGCCGTCGCTCAGGTACCCCGATCCCACGCAGACGACGTCGTTCAGCCACGCGTATCGCTGCGCCCCCGTCTCGAACAGGGGACGTCCGGGAGTGGTGGCGTCGCCGCGAACACCGCCTTGCGGGTCGGTGGCGCAGACGCCGTGGACAAGGTCCGCCGGGTGACCGAAGGGTTCCTCACCCCTGCACGCTGATCCGTCGTCGGCACGACCTCGACGGGCCGGCGGCGTACTCCACCGCAGCGGCAGGGATCCGCCAGGGGCGGTGCGCGTTACCTCCGGGGTAATCGACGCCCACCCGGCGCCCGCGGCAGGCTGGGCCCCATGGCACCTGCCGACATCGCGGAAGCCACCCGCTCGACCGTCCAGAAGTTCCTCGCGCTCCGGCTCGCCGGGGACGCCGAAGGGCTCACCGCCCTCTTCGCCGACGAGGTCGACTGGATGCTCGCCGAGAACCCGGTCGTGCCCTGGATCAGGCCGCGTTCCACCGCCGCCGAATGCGCGGCGCAGGCCGATGAGCTGGCCCGGTACACCGTCCCGGAGGATGCCCGCGCCTCCGTGGACACCCTGCTCGTGGACGGGACCGACGCCGTGTTGATGGGGCAGCTCTCGGGGACCGTCCGGGCGACCGGGAAGTCCTTCTCGGGGCCCTTCGCCCTGCGGCTCACCGTCGAGGAAGGGCGGATCACCCGGCACCACCTGTACGAGAACAGCGTGTCGATCGCCGCGGCCTGCACCCCGTGACCGTACCGCCCCCCTGCCGGGCCGGGGCGTTCGCGGCCCCTCAGTCCCGTCGCACCAGCCGCCAGTACTGGCGCTTCTCCTCGTCCCGTACGACCACCCCCAGGCGCAGCAGCTCGTCGCGCAACTCCCGGGCGTCCCTGGCGTCGTCCTCGTGCTTGCGGGCCTGCGCGCGGGCCCGCAACAGGGCGTCCGCGCCCGGGGGCAGGCCGGGGGTGCCGGGGACCCAGCGGCGGAACTCGGCGCGGTAGGGGTCCTCCTCGGCCCACGCGTATCCGTGTTCCGTGAGGGCGGCCGCCAGGCGCCGCCAGTCCAGGCCGCAGCGCTCCCGCGCCAGTTCGGTACTGCCCGGGCCGAGCAGGACGAGCTGCTTGCCGTCCCGGAAGGACACGGAGATCTCTTCGCGCGCGAACTCCTGGGCGCTGTCCCGGACGGTCAGGGTCACGTGGGTGTCGCCGACGCGGACGGACAGCGACTCGTGCACCGCCGTGAAGCCGAGCAGCAGGCCGCCGAGGACGCCCACCGCGATCGTGCCGAGGGTGAGGCCGGGTTCCGGGATCGAGGTCAGCAGTTCGGCCGGGCCTTCGAGCGGCGCCCACGGCAGGGTGAGCAGCCAGCGGGCGAGGGGCGGGAGCAGGGCGCCGGCCACGGCACCGCAGACGACGCAGAAGAGCACGACGGCCCAGGCCGTTTCGGCGAGTTCCGTCGCCCCGTCCGCCCGCGGCCGGGGGCTCTTGCCCATGGAAACGTTCCTGGCTTCCTCCATGCGCCCAGTCTTCTGAGGAGCCGTCCGCCCTGTCATCAGCCGTTGGTCTACGGGGTGCCGACTTTGGTCTCAGGGGTGCATCCGCGCTGCCTTGACCATCAGGGATGCATCCGCGCTCCCTTGACCACCTTGTCCACCGCGTTCTTGGGGCCGTGGACCGCGAGGCCGACCAGGTCGAGTTCCGCCGTCGGCACCGCCCGTACGGCCGCTCGGTTGTCGCGGTCGTTGCCCGTGGCGAAGAGGTCGGAGGTGAAGACCGCGCGCGGCAGGGCGCGGGCCAGGGCCCGGGCGTGGGCGGTGGCCAGGGTTTCCTTGGTGGCCTCGAAGACCATGACCGGCTGGCGGAACATGGGGAGGTAGGGCACGCCGTCCGCGTCCTCGTACGGTTCGCCGATCACCTCGGGAAACTGCGTTCCCAATCCGCTGACCAGGAACGACGTCACGTTGAGGCGCTGCCAGGGCTCCAGGTCCGCACGCAGCAGCACGGCGATCTTCGTGTCGAAGCGGATCGGCTCCGGGCGCGGGGGTTCGGTGCTCGTGTTCATGATCCGAGCGTGCCGGGCGGTCCCCGTCGGGGTCTTGTACGTTCTTTGCATGGCCTCACAGCCCGCCCGGATCGTCTCCGCCTGGCGGCCTGCCGTCCCGGGTGTCGTCGAGGTGTTCCACGCGCGGTTCACCGAGTACGCGTATCCGATGCACGTCCACGACGCCTGGACGCTGCTGATCGTCGACACCGGCGCCGTGCGGTACGACCTCGACCGGCACGAGCACGGCACCCCGCACGACACCGTGTCGCTGCTGCCGCCGCACGTGCCGCACAACGGCTCCCCCGTCACCCCGGAGGGCTTCCGCAAGCGGGTGCTGTACCTCGACGCGACGCATCTCGGCGACGAGTTCATCGGGGCCGCCGTCGACCGGCCCGATCTGCGCGATCCGCTGCTGCGGCGGCGCGTGGGGCAGTTGCACGGCACGCTGGGACGGCCCGGCGAGGAACTGGAGGCCGAGAGCAGGCTGTTGTTCGTCGGGGAGCGGTTGCGCGGGCACCTGCGGGGCGACCCCGCTTCCCCACGGCCGGCCGATCCCCACCTGGCGCGGCGGCTGCGGGAGTTGCTGGACGAGCGGATCGTCGAGGGCGTCGTCCTGCGGGAGGCCGCCGGGCTGCTCGGCGCCCATCCGGCCCATCTGGTCCGGGCGTTCAGCACCGCCTACGGCATCGCCCCGCACCAGTACCTGACGTCCCTGCGCGTGGGGCGCGCCCGGCGGCTGCTCCTGGAGGGGCGCTCACCGGGCGATGCGGCGGTGGCGGCCGGCTTCTACGACCAGTCGCACCTCACCCGGCACTTCCGCAGACTGGTGGGGGTGCCGCCGGGGCGTTACCGGGCGGGCCGGGCGGGTTAGCACTCGGGGCGCTGGGTGAGGTGCGCGAAGGCGTCCAGGTTGCGCGTGGACTCCCCCCGCGACACCCGCCACGCGTACTCCTTGCGGATCGCCGAGGCGAAGCCCAGCTCCAGCAGGGTGTTGAAGGCGCCGTCGGACGCCTCCAGGACCTGGCCGAGCAGCCGGTCGAGCTCGTCGGCGGTGACGGCGGGCAGGGAGAGCCGGCCGGTGACGTAGACGTCGCCGTGCTGGTCGACGGCGTAACTCACGCCGTAGAGCTTGAGGTTGCGTTCCAGGAGCCAGCGGTGGACGCCCTGTTCGTTCTCGTCGGGGTGCCGGATGACGAAGGCGTTCAGCGACAGGGAGTGGCGGCCGACGATCAGGGAGACGGTCGTCTTGAGCTTGCGCGTGCCGGGGAGCTGGGCGACGTAGGTGCCGGGTTGGGGGCTCTCCCACTCCAGGTCGGCGTCCTTCAGCGCTCCCTCGATGACCTCGGCCGCGCGCTGTTCCTGATCGGTTTCACCCATGCAGCGAGCGTACGCGACGGCGGTGGGCCTGCATCGCGGCCGTGTAGACGTCGGCCGTGGCGGCGGCCGCCGTGTCCCAGCCGAAGGACTGGGCGTGCCGGGCGGCCTGCCCGCCGAGCCGGGGCACGAGCTGGGGGTCGTCGGCGAAGTGGCCCAGCACGCGCGCGTACTCGGCCGGGTCGTGGCCCTGGACGAGGAAGCCGGTGTGCCCGTCGCGCACGGCGACCGGCAGGCCGCCCACCGATGCCGCGAGCACCGGGGTGCCGGCCGCCTGCGCCTCTATGGCGACCAGGCCGAAGGACTCGCTGTAGGAGGGCATGACCAGCACGGAGGCGGCGCGGAACCAGTCCGCCAGCTGCTCCTGGCCGACCGGCGGGCGGAACCGTACGACGTCGGCGATGCCCAGGCGGGCGGCGAGCTTCTGCAGCCCCTCGGGCTTGGCGAGGCCGCTGCCGGAGGGGCCGCCGACGACGGGGACGAGGATGCGCGAGCGCAGTTCGGGACGCCGGTCGAGGAGGACGGCGACGGCGCGCAGCAGGACGTCCGGGGCCTTCAGGGGCTGGATACGGCCCGCGAAGAGGGGGATCAGCGCGTCCTGGGGCAGGCCGAGGCGGGCCCGGGCGGCGGCGCGGCCGTCGGCGGGCGAGAAGCGGCTGAGGTTCACGCCGGGGTGGACCACGGCGACCTTGTCGGTGTCGGCCGCGTAGTGCCGGACGAGTTCGTCCGCCTCTTCGGTGGTGTTGGCGATGAGCCGGTCGGCGGCGGCGACGATCTGGGTCTCGCCGATGACGCGGGCGGCGGGCTCGGGCGCGTCGCCGTCGGCCAGGTTGGCGTTCTTGACCTTGGCCATGGTGTGCATGGCGTGCACGAGGGGGACGCCCCAGCGCTGGGCGGCGAGCCAGCCGACGTGGCCGGAGAGCCAGTAGTGGGAGTGGACCAGGTCGTAGTGGCCGGGGCGGTGGTGGGCCCAGGCCTGCATGACGCCGTGGGTGAAGGCGCACAGCTGGGCGGGGAGGTCCTCCTTGTTGAGGCCCTCGTAGGGGCCGGCGTCGACGTGCCGGACGAGGACCCCGGGGGCCAGCTCGACGGTCGGGGGGAGGGCGGCAGCGGTCGCCCGCGTGAAGATCTCGACCTCGACGCCGTGCGCGGCGAGCCGCTGGGCGAGCTCCACGATGTAGACGTTCATGCCGCCGGCGTCGCCGGTGCCCGGCTGGTGGAGCGGGGAGGTGTGCACGGAGAGCATGGCGACGCGGCGGGGTTTGCGGTGCAGCCGGAGGCGTGGGGACGACGACGCGGAGCGCCGGCCGAGCCTGCCGATGTACTGGCTCACGTGGCGTTCCTCCTCGCTCGGGGCATGCCTTCCGCAGGGCGCACGCTGCCCTCCGACGGACTGCAACACCGGAAGCCGACGCTCCATTTCCCGATTCGGCAGTTTTACCGAATCATTACCGCTTGTCGCTCAACCGTTCGAGGGGTCTGCCGCCGGGCCCCCACCTGTCGGCGGTGGCACCTCGCCCGTGACCGGGCCGGAGGCCGCTTAACCTCGTACGTATGACACCCCGCGCAGCGACCCGACCCCTGGGCACGGTGACGCGCGGGACGACCAACCCCAACCGGCTGCGCCGCATGGACCGCTGGATCGCGGCCACGCACGGCGCCGAGCTGCGCCGCGCCACCGATCCGGTGGCGGTCGACCTCGGATACGGCGCCGCCCCCTGGACGGCAGTCGAGCTGCTCCAGCGCCTGCGGACGGTCGCACCACGCGCGCGCGTGGTGGGCGTCGAGATCGAACCGGCACGGGTCGCGGCGGCGCTGCCCTACGAACGGCCGGGGCTCGCCTTCCGGCACGGCGGCTTCGAGATCCCGATCCCGCAGCGGCCCCTCCTCGTCCGCGCGGCGAACGTGCTGCGGCAGTACGAGGAGGGCGAGGTCAGGGCCGTGTGGCAGCGGCTGTGCGGGCGGCTCGCCCCGGCCGACCCGGCGACCGGGTCGCGCGGCGGGCTGCTGGTCGAGGGGACCTGCGACGAGATCGGGCGCCGGCACGTCTGGGTCGCGCTCGGGCCGGAAGGACCGCGCACGGTCACCTTCGCGACCCGGCTGGGCTCCCTGGAGCGCCCTTCGGACCTGGCGGAACGGCTGCCGAAAGCACTCATCCACCGCAATGTCCCGGGCGAGCCGGTGCACGCCTTCCTGCGCGACTTCGACCGCGCCTGGGCGGCCGCCGCGCCCTACGCCTCCTACGGCGCCCGACAGCGCTGGATCCGCGCGGTGCGCGACCTGACGACCGACTGGCCGGTGACGGACGGCCCGGCGCGGTGGCGACAGGGCGAAGTGACCGTGCGGTGGGAGGCCTTGGCGCCGGGCAGCTGACTCCTCCGGCCCGGCCGGGGCCCGATGGAACGATCTCTTTGAGTCGTTCGTCACACAGACCGGGGAGATCGCAAGCCGGGGGCATAACGGTGAGAGGGCGGCGGGAAGTACTACCCCTGTCGCTTTCCGGACGGACATGACAGCATCCCCGGACGAACCGCATGTTACTGACGGTTAATCAGTTTGGGGGCTGAGGTATGGGAACGGGCAAGCGTGGCCTGATCGCGACGGCGGTGGCCGTGGTCTGCGCGGTCACGGTGCTGGCCGCACCGGGCACGGCGTTCGCGAACCCCACCCCCTCCCCCGCCCCGAGCGCGGGGGCGGCCCTCGCAACCGGCCAGGACCTCGAAGCCGTCCGCAAGAAGCTCGACAAGCTCTACCGCGCCGCGGGCCGCGCCACCGACGAGTACAACGCCGCCGAGGAGAAGGCGGACAAGCAGTCCGCCGAGGTCGTCGAGCTGGCCAAGAAGATCGTCAAGGGCCAGGAGAAGCTCCGGAAGCTGAAGAACCGCGCGGGCGCCGCGGCCGCCGCCCAGTACCGCGGGGGCGGCCTCCCGCCCGAGGCCCACCTGGTCCTGAGCGACGACCCGCAGGACTTCCTCGACGGCGCCGGCCGCGTCCGCGAGGGCCACCACGCGACGAAGGGCCTGCTCGGCGAACTGACCCGCACCCAGGAGGACTTGGAGCAGTACGCGAAGGACGCCTCCGCACAGTGGAAGAAGCTGGAGGCGGGTCGCAAGGCCAAGGCCGCCGCACAGAAGAAGATCGAGAAGCAGATCGCGCAGGCGGAGAAGCTCGAATCCGCACTGCAGAAGGAGGAGCAGGAGCGCCTTGCCGAGCTGGAGAAGGAGGCCGCGAACAGGGCGCAGACCGCCTGGCTCGACTCCGGCATCCTCGACGAGATCGACGGGAAGGCCTCCGAGCAGGGCAAGAAGGCCGTGCAGTACGCCACGGCCCAGATCGGCAAGCCGTACCAGTGGGGCGCCGAGGGCCCGGAGACCTACGACTGCTCGGGGCTGACGTCACAGGCCTGGATATCCGCCGGGCGCGGCATCCCCCGCACCTCGCAGGAGCAGTGGAAGCGGCTGAAGCACATCGCCGTCCAGGACATGCGGCCCGGCGACCTCATCATCTACTTCGGCGACGCCAGCCATGTCGCGATGTACATCGGCGACGGGGCGATGGTGCACGCGCCGCGGCCCGGACGCACCGTGACGATCGCGGGGGCCGGATCCATGCCCATCCTCGGGGTGGTCCGGCCGGACCCGGACACCGGCGCCAACTGATCGCCGATCACGACCTGAAGGCGACGGCCCCGACACCACGGCCTCAAGACGGCGACCTGACGACGGCGACCCGACGACAGCAGCCCGAGGACGGCGACCTGACGACGGCGCACCGGATATCGGACACCCGCGGTGAGCTGGCCCACGTGACCCACCGCACGCCCCACCGCGGGCAAACCGTGCGCTGACGTGACGTTCGTCATCCCCGCAGCATCTCCGAGCTGTCCAACTGCGGTACATATCGCGGCATATGACACTGGCCGATGGCGCAGCGGCGTGGCTCACACCATTCCAATGCGGCGCCGACACCCGCTATGGTCCCCGTCGGTGGGTCGAGGTCCCTCGCCCCACCGTGCCCTCGGGGGGAGGGAAGGAACCCAAGACGATGCCCGTACCCATACCGCGGCAGAGAGCGATCCCGGCCGTGGAGAGTGGTCAGGCGCAGGCCGCGTCCCCGCACGGCGGCTCGGCCGAGGAGTCCGCGAAGGACGTCTCGCCCACGGGCCGCACGCCGGACACCGCCGTGAACACCACGGACAAGGTGGAGAACAACACCGCCCACACCAACCTGACGCTGCTGCTGATCGAGGACGATCCGGCGGGGTCACCGATCGTGCCCGACATGCTCGACCAGGCGGGCAAGCCGATCCGCGTCCGCACGGCCCGCAACCTGACGGAGGCCGGGCGGCTGCTGACCGATGACGTCCACTGCATCCTGCTGGACCTGGCGCTGCCCGCGCCCGGCCACAGCGACTCCGAGGACGAGCTCGCCGTGCTCCGGCACGTGCTCGAGCTCGCGCCCCGGCACGCCGTCCTGGCGCTGACCGCGTCGGGCGACGCCGAGCGCGGCGCCGAGGCGGTGCGCGTCGGCGCCCAGGACTACCTCTTCCGCGACGAGCTGGACGGCAGGCTGCTGAGCCGCGCGATCCGCTACGCGGTGGAGCGCAAGCGCTCCGAGTCGGCCGAGCGCCGCCTCGCCGAGGGCCGGCTGCGCGCGCAGGAGAACCGCCGCCTGGAGCGCGGCCTGCTGCCGACGCCGCTGCTGGAGGGCTCCACGCTGCGGTTCGCCGCCCGCTACCGCCCCGGCCGCTCGCGTGCGCTGCTCGGCGGCGACTTCTACGACGTCGTGCGCACGCCGGACGGCACCGTGCACGCCATGATCGGCGACGTCTGCGGCCACGGCCCGGACGAGGCCGCCCTCGGCGTGGAGCTGCGGATCGCCTGGCGCGCGCTGACCCTGGCGGGCCTGTGCGGCGACCAGCTGCTAGGCACGCTCCAGCAGGTGCTGGAGCACGAGCGGGCCGACGACGAGATCTTCGCGACCCTGTGCACGGTGGACATCGCGCCGGACGGCCGCCGCGCCGGCCTGTGCCTGGCGGGCCATCCGTCGCCACTGCTGGCCCGCCCGGGCAAGCCGGCCCGCCTGCTGCCGTACGACAACAACGGCCCGGCCCTCGGGCTGCTGCCCGGCGCCCGCTGGCCGCGGATGCAGGTGGAGCTGGGCGCCGAGTGGAGCCTGATGCTCTACACCGACGGCCTGATCGAGGGCCACATCGGCCGGGGCCGGGAGCGGCTCGGCCAGGACGGCATGACGGAGATGATCCGCCGCCAGTTCGCCGAGGGCCTGCGGGGCGAGCAGCTGCTGCGGGCGGCGGTGAACGAGGTGCGCGACCTCAACGGTGGCGAGCTGACCGACGACGTGGCGGTCCTGCTGCTGGACCGCGTGCCGTAGCCCCGGCGCTGCTGCTTCCGGAGGGAGCCCTTACCGGCCGCCGTTCCAGGGACCGTAGGGACCGTCACTGCTGGAGCCCCGCCGGCTGCGGCCACCGCCCGGGAGCGCCCGGATCGCGGGCCGTACGTCGACCATGTACACGATCGTCGCGATGAGGCCGATGATCGGCAGGAACGACAGGATCGGGAAGAGCAGGTTCACCACGAAGGCGATGCCCAGGATGATCAGCCAGAAGGGCTTGGTCTTCTTGTCGGCCGCGCGGTAGGCGTCCTCCCGGCGCACAGCCGCGTCGAACAACGCGAAGCCGCTGAAAACGATCAGGGCCATGCTCAGAAGCCACATAAACCCTGCGAAGCCCTGCATCAGCACAACGTCCACCACCTGACTCGGCTCGTCCTACGCGTCACCGTACCCGTACAACGGGCCGGGCACCCCCAGGGTGCCCGGCCCGTGTGACCGCTCCGTCGACCTGCTCCGCCGTCCTACTTGACGGGCGGGGTGGTCTTCTTGGCGGTGGTGGTCTTGCGCGCCGGGGCCTTCTTGGCGGCGGGGGCCTTCTTCGCCGGGGCGGCGGCGACCACCGGCTTCGCCGGCTCCTCCGTGACCTCGACCGGCTGCGGCTTCGGCTTCGGCTCGACGGCCACGGCCAGCTCCTCGACGCCCTCGGCGACGTCCTCGATGCTGTCGGCGGCCTCGCCGCGCCAGGTGCGCACGGCCTGCTCGCCGTGCTCGGCGACCTTCTCGTAGGTCTCACGGGCCTTGACGGCGTACTCGGCGGCCACGCCGACGCCGCGCAGCGCGAAGTCCTGGGCGCTCTCGCCGAACTTCTTCAGGTCCGCGTCGATCGTGCTGCCGAGCTTCTTGATGTCGACGTCGATGGAGCCGATGAACTCCGTGACCTTGGTCTGGAGCGTCTCCTGCGTCTCCTTGACGCGGGCGGAGGCCTCCTTGGCCCGGGCGGACGCCTTCTCCTGGACGGCCTTGGTGTCGGTGTTGCGTACGGCGTCGATCCGCGCGGGGGCCTCGGAGCGCAGCTGCTCGACCAGGGCCGGCACCTTCTTGGCCTGCTGAAGGGCCAGGTCGGCGGTGCCTGCGGCGAAGTAGAGCGGGGTCGGGTCGCTGAAGGTCTTGCGCAGGTCGTCGGTGATGGCCATGGTGATGGTCCTCCCGGATTCTGTATCGCTTGAGGGTTCGGCTGAGGGTGGTGTGATCCGCGGCAGAGCGGCCGGTGCCCTGGTCCGGCTCAGCCGGCCGTCTGCTGCGGGTCGATGTCGTTGCCGTCGTTCTTCTCGATGCTCCGGCCGGCGCTCTTGCGGCTGCGCCGCCGGGCGGGCTGAGCGCCCTTGGCCGGGCCGGGCGTCGGTATCTCGGCTCCGGCGCCGGGAGCGTCCCCGTCCATGCTCACCGCGCCGCCCCCGGGGACGACACCGACGACGCCGGCACCGCCCGAGCCCTCCGCAGCACCCGGGACATCCGAGCCGTCGCCGCTCCCGAACCCGTTCTCCTTGCGGAAGGACTCGTAGATCTGCAGCAGCACCTGCTTCTGGCGCTCGTTCAGCGCCGGGTCGGCGAGGATGACGGCGCGCGTCTCCACCTCGTCCCGGTCCCGCTCGGCGTCGAGGATGCCGGCCCGGACGTACAGCGTCTCGGCGGAGATCCGCAGGGCCTTGGCGACCTGCTGCAACACCTCCGCGCTCGGCTTGCGCAGCCCGCGCTCGATCTGGCTCAGATACGGATTGGACACCCCGGCGGCATCGGCGAGCTGCCGCAGCGACAGCTGCGCGGTGCGCCGCTGTTCGCGCAGATAGTCACCGAGATTGCCGACGTTGAGCGATGCCATGCCTCCACAGTGCAGCACCTCGCTAACTATTGCAAGCACCCGCTTGCAAAAGTGCGCCACGCCACCCGGAGGCCGGACCGGTCAGCCCCGGGCGATGCAGAACGGATGCCCCGCCGGGTCGGTGAGTACCCGCCACCGGCCGGGGTTCGGCTGGCGCTCCGGCCTGCCCGCGCCCAGTTCCACGAGACGTCCCTCCGCCTCGTCGAGGTCCGGAACGTCGAAGCAGCAGTGCAGTTGCTGGGGTACGTCCTGGTCGGGCCAGCTCGGTGCCCGGTGGCCGGGGACCCGCTGGAAGCCGAGGCAGAGTCCGCCCTCACTGGTCAGCGCGGCGAAGTCGGCGTTCGACTCCGGATGCGGTTCCAGCCCGGTGGCCTGCTGGTAGAACGCCGCGAGGGCGAGCGGATCCGCGCAGTCCAGGGTGATCGCGCTCAACGTCATCGGTAGGGACATGGGCTCCTCATCGACCGAAGGCCTCCTGGCAGGACGTCCGGGCGGGTTCGCTCAGCAGGGGGTGGATGCGGGTGAAGAGGCTCAGGAGTCCGGGGCCCCACGCGTCGCGGAAGGCGGGGTCGGTGCGGGCGAGGTCGACTTCGTTGGCGGCGGACAACTCGGCGAAGTCACGCCGCGCCTGCGGGCCCGGGACGTGACTCAGGCCGGTGAACCGGTCGTGGAAGGGCCCGTCGGCATCCGCGAGCCGCGGATAGGTGGCCCGGCGATCGCAGGACGCGTACAGGTACACGAGCGCCTCGGCCTCCGCACCGATCGCCGCAGTCAGCTCCGCCCGGCGGTCCGTCGGCAGCAGAGCCTCGGGAAAGCCGTCGGTGCCGTAGAACGCGTGGCACAGGCCTGCCCGTTGGAGGGCCGGGCGGGCGCCCCACGCGGCGAGTTGTTCCTGGACCCGGGTGAGGTGGGCCAGGAGGGTGCCGCCCGGATGGGCGAGGGCCGCGGCACCGAGGCCCCTCAGCAGCGCGACGGCCCGGTCGGCGGCGACAGGAGAGACGGGCTCGCCAGATGGGGACACAGGAGAAACGGGCACGTCGGATGCGGGCACGGGCATGTCCCTCCGGCACTCGGTCGGCACTCGGTCGGCACCCGTCCGTGCCTTCGTCTGTGGGTCCGGACCCCGCGAAAGCGCCGGACGGGTTGCCGCCTGGGCCCGGTAGCGAGCATGCTCGATACTCAACACCCTAGTCAATCCTATGAATTGCTGCGCGAAGCCAAGCTGTAGCTTGGATGTTGTGACTCTGGACGATCTGCGCGTCTTCGTGAGCGTGTGCAGGGCGGGCAGCCTCAGTGCCGTCGCGCGGGAACTGGGCTGCACGCAGTCCGCGGTGAGCCAGCACGTGAAGCGGCTGGAGCGGGAAGCGGGCGTCAGCCTCCTGGAACGCCGGCCGCGGGGCGTCGTGCCGACCCCTGCGGGGCGGGTGCTGCGGGATGCCGCCGCCGACAGCATCGCCGGCCTGGACACGGCCCTGCGCCGCGTCGGCGACCTGGTCAACGGCGACAGCGGCGCCGTGCGCGTCACCACGGGCGGAACGACCGTACGGCACTTCATGGCCGAGGCCGTCGTCGCGTTCCGGCAGCGCTACCCGAAGGTGAGCCTGGAGTTCCAGACGGAGACGTCCAGCCGCCGGTGCTTCGAGGCCCTGGCCGACGGGCACCTCGACCTCGCCTGGGTCACCATGGACGGCCCGGTCCGGGGCATCGAGCAACGCCCCGTCGTGGAGCTGCCCTGGGTGCTGGCCGTCCGCGCCGGCGATCCGCTCGCCGGCCGTTCCCGCGTCGACGCGGCCGATCTCGCCGACGTGCGCCTCATCCGTCTCCCCCACAACTCCACCTCGGGCGCCCGGCTCGACGCCGCCTTCGCCGAGGCGGGCGTCCGGACCCGCTCCGACACCGGTGTGGCCGACTGGGACACCGCTCTGCTGCTGGCCGAACTCGGCCTCGGCCATGCCGTCGTGCCCGCTCTGCCCGGCCGGCCGGTCCCCGGCGACGGCCCTCTGCGTCTCGTCCCCGTGCCCGGCCTGCCGCCGCTCGCCGTCGGCTGGGCCGTCCGCCGCTGGGACGCCCTCTCTCCACTCGCCCGGTCCTTCGCCGAGACCGTGGCCGGCAGTTGCCGGCAGCGGGAGACGAACAGCGGGACGACGCCGCCCCCGGCCTCGCGGCCCACGGCCTCACCGCACTCCGGCCCGCCCACGACCGCGAAATCGATCGACGACCGCGGCCGGACACGCCATGATCCGTCCTCGTGACGACTCCTCCGCAGCGACACCTCGTCCGGGCCGCCGCCCGAGACAACGCCGAGTGGTGTGCGGTGATGGCCCGGGCGCACGGGGTGGCGAGCGCGTTCGGGGACGAGGCGTGGGCCGCCGCCCGGCGTACGCCGGTGTACTACCCCGACGCCGTGACGCTGGAGCCGGGCGCCGACCCGGAGGCGCTCGTGGCGCGGATCGACACGGTCTCGCCCGGGGCGTCGGTGAAGGACAGTTTCGCCGACCTCGATCTGACCGGGGCGGGGTTCCGGGTGCTGTTCGAGGCGGAGTGGATCCATCGTCCGGCGGGTGTTCCCGTCGCGGCGCCGGATCTCGCGTGGGACGCCGTGCGGGATCCGGACGCCCTGCGGGAATGGGCCCGGGCCTGGGACGACGGGGGCGGGAACACCGACCTGTTCCGGCCGGGGCTGCTCGGTGCCGCGGAGACGTTCGTGCTCGCCGGGCGGTCCGCCGACGGGCGGGTGGCCGTCGGAGCGGTGGCCGGCCGGAGCGGTGACGTGGTCGGTGTGTCCAACGTCTTCGGACCGCCCCACGTGGCCTGGCCCCTCGTCCTGCACGCGGTCGGCCGGCTCTTCCCCGCGCTGCCCGTCGTGGGCTACGAGCAGGGAGACGACCTGACGGCCGCCCTCCGCCACGGTTTCGAGGCCGTGGGACCGCTCCGGGTGTGGGTGCACGAGCGGCCGGTGTGAGCCCCGCCGGTGTCATTCCGGCTTGTACGCCAGGAACGTGCCCACCTGCCTCTTCGACCCTCCCTCCGGTTCCTGCACCACCCGCGTCGTGACCACCAGACCCGCCCTCCGGAGGAGTTCGGCGATGCGGTCCGCGGGGAGCAGGTAGGACGCGTAGGACACCGGGTGGTCGCCGTAGGCGTGGGTCGGGTGGAGGTGCTCGCCGCCTCCGACGTGGCCGGCCAGCATCAGCCGGCCGCCGGGCGCGAGGGTGCGGTGGAACTCGGAGAACACCGTCGGCAGCCACTGCGGCGGGGTGTGGTGGGTGGCGTAGTACGCGAGGATGCCGCCGAGCTCGCCGTCGGCGATGTCCAGCGCGGTCATCGAGCCGACGGTGAAGTGGAGTTCCGGGTACGCCGCCCGGGCCAGCTCGATCATCCTCGGGGACACGTCCACGCCGAACGCCGGCACCCCGAGGGCGGCCAGATGTGCCGTCACCTTGCCGGGGCCGCAGCCCAGGTCGGCGACCGGCCCGGGATGCGGGGGCCGGACGAGGTCGGCGAACGCGGCCAGCATCGCGCGGGACACGGGGTCCAGTTCGGCCGGTTCCTTGACGCGCCGGGCGTAGTCGGCGGCGACGGTGTCGTAGGACTCGCGGACCGCGGTGAGGTGGGAGGGCTCGGTCATGCCGCGAACCTAGGCGACGGGAGTGACACCTCCGTACTCCGACGCCAGTACGCCGGTCTACTCCCGCCGTGAGACGACCCGGCGGCCCCCGTTCGGCACCGTGTTCGGCGTGGACACGCATACCGAGCAGAAGCCGAGCAAGCTGAAGAAGCAGTACCCGGGCCAGCCGCCGAGACTGGGCCGCCCGGCCCGCCGGGCCGCCCTCGTCGTGCACGTCATCGCCTCCGCCGGCTGGCTCGGCCTCACGCTCGGGCTGCTGGCCCTCGGGGTCACCGCCGCCACCGACGGCTCCGCCGGGACCGTGGAGGCCTCGGTCCGGGCCATGAAGCTCTTCGCCGACTGGCTCCTGCTGCCCGTCGCGTTCCTCACGCTCCTCAGCGGCCTACTGCTGTCACTGGGCACGGTGTGGGGTCTGGCCCGGTACCGCTGGGTCTTCACGAAGTTCTGGCTGACCCTCGCCACGACGACCGCCACGGTGTTCGCGCTGCGTCCCGGGGTGGACTCCGCGGCCACCGCCGTCGCCGCGGGCGGGCCGCTGCCGGACGCCGGTGACGTGGTGTCCGGGCCGGTCGTGTCGCTGTCCGCGTACGTCTTCATGACGGTGATCTCCGTCCTGAAGCCCTGGGGGAAGACCCGCCGCGGTCGACGAGAGGCAAAGACATTTGCCTAAATGCTTTAGGCAGGGGCACACTCCCTTCAGGTAGAAGGGAGAAGCTTCATGGCACGCGTAGGACTGACGCCCGAGCGGCTGACCGAGGCCGGCGCCGAGCTCGCCGACGAGGTCGGCTTCGAGCAGGTCACCGTCTCGGCACTCGCCCGGCGGTTCGACGTCAAGGTCGCGAGCCTCTATTCGCACGTGCGCAACTCCCACGACCTGAAGACGAGGATCGCCCTGCTCGCCCTCGCGGAACTCGCCGACCGGGCCGCCGAGGCCCTGGCCGGACGGGCCGGCAAGGACGCCCTGGCCGCCCTCGCCAACGTGTACCGCGACTACGCCCGGGAACACCCGGGCCGCTACGCCGCGGCCCAGCTACGGCTCGACCCGCAGACGGCGGCCGCGAGCGCCGGTGTCCGGCACGCGCAGATGACCCGGGCACTGCTGCGCGGCTACGACCTGACGGAACCGGACCAGACCCACGCGGTCCGGCTGCTCGGCAGCGTCTTCCACGGCTACGTCAGCCTGGAGCTCGGCGGCGGTTTCAGCCACAGCGCCCCGGACACCGAGGAGACCTGGGCCCGGATCCTCGACGCCCTCGACACGCTGCTGCGGAACTGGCCCGCGGCCCCCATCGACCCCCGAGGCTGACACCGATGCACACCGAGCACGACTGGATCACCACCCCCCTCACGGCGGACCTGCTGCGCGGCGCCCTCGACGTGGAGCGCACCGAGCACGGCCTGCTGCCCCACCGGCTCCCGGCCCGGGCCCGGGCGCAGAACACCAACGCGCAGCTGGCGATGGCCGAGGCCCAGCCCTCCGGCGTACGCCTGGTGTTCCGTACCGCCGCGACCGCCGTCGAACTGGACACGCTGCGCACCAAGCGCGACTACACCGGCTTCCCGCCGCGCCCGGACGGGCTGTACGACCTGCTCGTCGACGGCGTCCCGGCCGGCCAGGCCTCGGGGACCGGCGGCAACGTCCTCACCGTCGACCTGGCCACCTGGGCGGGCGAGGTCACGTCCGGCCCGGTCGGCACCGTCCGCTTCACGGGTCTGCCCGCGCGGGACAAGGAGGTCGAGATCTGGCTGCCGCACAACGAGACCACCGAGCTGGTCGCCCTGCGCACGGACGCGCCCGTCGCGCCCGCGGCGGACCGGGGCCGCCGGGTGTGGCTGCACCACGGCAGCTCGATCAGCCACGGCTCGGACGCCGCGAGCCCCACGGCCATCTGGCCGGCGATCGCCGCGCTGCGCGGCGGTGTGGAGCTGGTCAACCTCGGCTTCGGCGGCAGCGCGATGCTCGACCCGTTCACCGCGCGCGCCATGCGGGACACCCCGGCCGACCTGATCAGCGTCAAGATGGGCATCAACATCGTCAACGCGGACGCGATGCGGCTGCGCGCGTTCGGCCCCGCCGTGCACGGCTTCCTCGACACGATCCGCGACGGGCATCCGGACACCCCCCTGCTGCTCGTCTCCCCCATCCACTGCGCCATCCACGAGGACACGCCGGGCCCCACCGCCCCCGACATCGACGAGATCGGCAAGGGCCGCCTGGCCTTCGCCCCCATGGGCGACCCGGCGGAGACGCCCCTGGGCAAGCTCACCCTGACCGTCGTCCGCGAGGAACTGGCCCGCATCGCCGAACAGCGCGCCGCCGACGACCCGAACCTCCACTACCTCGACGGCCTCGACCTCTACGGCCCGCAGGACGCCGCCGCCCTGCCCCTGCCCGACCACGTCCACCCGGACGCGGCCACCCACCGCCACATCGGCGACCGCTTCCACGACCTGGCGTTCACGAGGGGAGGCCCCTTCGCCGCGGCGTAGCGACAGGCCGGCCGGTCAGCCCTCGAAGCCCTGGTCCGCCAGGATCCTGTCGACGCGGGCCCGGTGTGCCGACTCCCAGGTGTCCAGGGACTCCGCGGCCTCCCCGGTCAGTCTGGTCCGGGCCGCGGTCAGGATCTCCTCGCGCCGGGCCCCGGGGACCACCACGACGCCCTCCTCGTCGGCGACGACCACGTCGTCCGCGTTCACGTCCACCCCGCCGCAGCGCACCCGTTCGTTCAGCGGCCGGGCGGCCGCCTTGGTGCCCGGGATGGGGATGACGCCGCGCGCGAAGACCGGGAAGCGCATCTCCCGGACCTCGGCGAGGTCGCGGATCAGCCCGTCGGCGACGAACGCGGTGATGCCCCGGCGCCGGGCGACGGCGCAGACGTTGCCGCCGGCCAGGGCGTAGTCCAGGTCGCCCGACTCCACGACGACGACCGAACCGGGGCCGGCCCGGTGGATGGCGGCGTGCAGCATCAGGTTGTCGCCGGGAGGGCACCGTACGGTGAAGGCGGGCCCGGCCACTCGGGGCACCGGCTCCCACAGCGGCCGGATCCCGACGTCCATGACCTGCCCGCGGCCCAGCAGGTCGGCCAGTGTGGTCGTGGGGATGTCCGTGAACGCCTCGACGTCAGCCATGACAGCGGACCTTAGCCGTCGAAAGGGTTGCCTAGAAGGGCAGTTCCCTCGCCCGCACCACCTCCAGCCGCGACACCGCCCGCGTCAGCACCACGTACAGCCGGTGCAGTCCCCGTTCCTCCGCCTCGGCGATCGCCGCCGGCTCGACGGCCACGACATGGTCGTACTCCAGGCCCTTGACCACACTCGCCGTCACCAGGGCGACCCGCGCGCCGAGTTCGTCCGGGCCCGCGGCTTCGATGCGGGCCGCCTCCAGTGCCGCCCGCACCCGGGGAAGGTCCGCGTCCGCCACGACGATCCCGACCGAGCCCTCCCGCCCCAGCGCGTCCCGGACGGCCGCCACGACCGCCCCGGGCACGCCGTCCCCGGTCGTCTCCCGCATCCGCACCTCCCCGTCCCCGCGCAGCGAACGGGCCCCCGGCACCTCCACGTCGAGGCGCTCCAGCAGCCGGTTGGCGAGGCCGACGACGGCCTGCGGCACCCGGAACCCGGTGGTCAGGGCGACCACGGCCGCGTCCGGTTTCCCCAGGTGCGCAAGGACCGTGGTCCAGGACCGCGCGGCCCACGGCGTCGTCCCCTGCGCCAGATCGCCCAGCACCGTCAGCGAACCGAAGCGGGCCCGGCGGGCGATGGCCCGGCACTCCATCGGGGACAGGTCCTGCGCCTCGTCGACGACGACGTGTGCGTACCCTGCCGGATGCGCGATCAGCCCGGCGACCTCGTCGAGCAGCACCAGGTCGGCGGCCGACCAGCGCGCCGACTTCCACGACCGGGGCGGCCGCCGCCACAGCAGGGCCCGCTGCTCACCGGCGTCGAGGAGCCCCTCGGCGGCCACCGCCAGCGCCCCCGCGTCGCCGAGCAGTCCGGCCACGACCTCCTCGGGCCGCACCCGCGGCCACACGGTGTCGACGTACGCCGACACCGGCCGCGCCCGCTCGACCCTGCGCACCCAGGAAGCGGGGGGCGGCCCGGCCCGCCGCTCCACCTGCTCGCGCAGACACCGCACGATCCGCGCCCGGACCCGCTCCCGCCCGACCTCGTACGGCGGTTCCTCCTCCCGGACCTCGGCCACGATCCGCGCGAGCCGCCCGGCCGGCACCCGCCACCGGTAGGCCCCGTCCGGCAGGGCTATCTCCTTGCCGTTCCCCTCGGCGCACACCCTCGCGTACAGCGCCCGCCGCAGCACCTCGGCCATCCGGGCGTCGTGCTTCACGACGGCGGCCCGCTCGTCGTCCGCGCCCCGCACCGGACGGCGCGCGATCTCCTCCCCCAGGGTCGACTGCCGCACCCCGGTCTCGCCGAGGGCGGGCAGCACCTCGGCGATGTACGACAGGAAGGTGCGGTTGGGCCCGAGGATCAGCAGACCGCCGCGCCGGATGCGCTGCGGGTGGCTGTAGAGCAGGTACGCGGCCCGGTGCAGCCCGACGGCGGTCTTGCCGGTGCCCGGTGCGCCCTGCACGCACACCGACAGCGCCAGATCGCCCCGGACGAGGTCGTCCTGCTCGGGCTGGATCGTCGCGGCGATGTCCCGCATGGGCCCGACCCGGGGCCGTTCGATCTCCCGGGCGACGATCGCGCTGTCGCGCGTCTCCCCCCGCTCCAGGTGTTCGTCCTCCAGGCCGGTGAGATCCGCGGAGTCGCCCCGGCTGCCGGGCGCCCATCCGAAGCGCCTGCGCACCACCACGCCCTGCGGGTCACGGGCCGACGCCTGGTAGAAGGCGCGCGAGACGGGCGCACGCCAGTCGACGACCAGGGGCGGTTCGGCCGGGTGCTCGGAGATCCGCAGCCGCCCGATGTGCAACTGCCCCTCGCCGCCCCGCAGGGCCCCGAAGAACAACGGCCCCTCGGGCAGCTCCCGCAGCGCCTTCGCCCGACTGCGCAACTGGTACCCGAGGACCTCGGCATCCGCCCCGGACGCCGACACGTCCTCCCCGGTGACGACCTGTTCACCGGCGCCCTCGACCATCGCGGCGAGGGCGGTCCGGCAGCGCTCGTGGTGGGCGCGTTCCCGGTCGAGGACGTGCTGAAGGGCAGGTTCGGTCGAGGTCATTCCCCCGAGCGTACGCGAAAAAGTGACCGAGTTAAATAAATTACCGAGTATCACCGGAGAGGTGCGGCGGCAGCCCGGCCGCGAGCCGGCCGAACGCTCGCTCCGCCGCCGCCACCGCCTCCGGCCGCACGTCCGTCACCCGCTCCCCCGCCGCGATCCGCCGCCAGTTCTCCAGCGCCAGCACCCGCAGCACCGCCATGATCTGCCCGGCCGCGAGCCGCGCGTCCAGATCCCCCCCGAGCACCTCGGCGAGCGCGGTCTCCGACCGCTCCTGATGCGTGTACGCCCGGGCCACCAGGGAGGGCGTCCCGTAGAGCAGGGAGTGGAAGGCGAGCACGTCGGGATGGTCGCTGAGCCCGGTCACGGGGTCCGCCCGCTCCAGCCCCTCCAGGAAATGCCGCCGCAGCGCCTCCACGGCCGTCCCCTCGGCCCGCGCGACCACCCGGGCGGCCTCCCCCTCGTGATCGGCGATCCGGTAGAGCACCAGATCCTCCTTGGCCGGGAAGTACCGGAACAGCGTCGGCTTCGAGATCTCGGCCGCCGCCGCCACCTCAGCGACGGACACCGCGTCGAACCCCTTCTCCAGGAAGAGCCGCACGGCGATGTCCGACACGGTCTCGTACATCCGCTGCTTCTTGCGCTCCCGCAGGCCGGGGTCACGGGGGTCCCTCTCGCTCATGCAGGCGAGCCTACGCACACCTCAGATCCCAGGTGCGCTGTCGGCGGACGAGCGCCGCCATGATCTCCGAGTGGCCCGGGGTCCGCGCCAGGCCGAGCGGCCCGGCCCCGGCCGCCAGGATCCGCTGGAGCTTACGGGCGGCCTGCGGCAGGGCCACCCAGTTGAACCCGGGTCCGTCACGCAGCGACAGCGACACCCGGATGACGTCCGTGAAGACCGACTGCGCCCTCTTGAAGCCCAGGAGCAGCGGCAGGTCCTCCTCCGCTCCGTACGAACCGCCGGGGAGGGCACCTTCCACGGCCCGGCACCACTCCTCGGTCATGCGGCGTTCCTGGTCCGCCGGGTAGCGCATCAGATACAGATGCGTGGCGAGGTCGTAGAGCGGGTCGCCCATCATCGCCAGCTCCCAGTCGATCGTCCAGAGCCGGCCCTGGCCGTCGACGACCAGATTCCCCCGGTGCAGATCCCCGTGCAGCAGGCAGAAGGGGCGCCGTCGCAGCCCCAAGACGCTTTTCCTGAGATGCGCGAACGACTCCTCGCGTACGCCGAGCTCGTCGAAGAGGTTCCCGAACCATGGGTGGTTCGCGACGTAGACCTGCTGCTCGGCGAAGTGGATCAGGCGTTCCAGGAAACCGTCGCTGTCCCCCTCCTCGGCCTGGCCGCCGGGCGCGCACCGCCGTCCCACGCCTGCGAGCTCGGACGGGGTGATGCGCGCCATCTCCCGGAAGAGGTCGGTGATCTGGCCGAAGACCGTGTCCGGAACGCGCCGGCCGGTCCAGCGGTAGGTGGGCAGGACGCGTCCCTCGATGAACCCCTGCAGCCGCAGTCCCTCGAAGTCGAGGATGTCGGGAATCCCCGTGACGCGCCCCTGCAGGGCACGCAGCAGTTCCTCCTCCGACAGGAAGCACCGCCGGTCGAACCAGAGGATCGCGGCGCGCGGCTCCCGGATCTTGACGACCCGGCCTTCCCCCGAGAGCGCCAGCACGTACGTCTCGTGGTGGTAGCCCTTCAGCGGTCCGGTGACCGCCCAGGCATCGTCCGACAGTTCATCGGCGCGCCGCCTCGCCGGCGAAATGGACCGCGGCGTCATGGGCCCCCCTCTCCCCGGCCACGTCGAGCAATGAAGCGTACGCCCCCAGCACGACCGTCGCCCCGGCCTCACGCAGTCGGGCCCGCTTGAGCTCGTTCCTGCCGTACCCGATGAACGGAACTCCCGCCCGTCCGGCGGCCTCGACATCCGCCGATGTGTCCCCGATCATCACGGCGTCCTGCGGCCGGAGCCGCAGGCTGGTCAGGGCCCGGTGAACGACGTCGGGGTGCGGTTTCATCAGGTCCGGGTCGGGGGTACGGCCATGGACGGTGTGGAAGTGCCCGCGCAGTCCGTGCTCCCGCAGATAAGCATCCGCCGCGCGCGGCGAGTTGTTGGTGACCACGGCCAGGCGCAGCCGCCGCCCGGCCAGAGACCGGATGAGTGCATCGGCGTCGGGTGTGGGCCACGCGACACGGGCGGCGGCCACCTCCCCGGCGGCGACCCGTTCTTCGAGCTTGCCGAGCAGCCCCCGCAGATGCGGGTCCGCCGTGGGCCGCGGCCCCGCGGCCCGGCGCACGGCGCGCAGCACCAGGTGCGGGTCCTTGTCCGTGCGCAACCGGCCCGTCAGAAGGTTCGCGCATCCGCAGCGAGTCACCAGCTCACGGAGTTCGTCGGCCACGGGCAGCGAGGAGTCGCCGGGAAACAGGCGGCAGATCGGACCGTCGAAGTCGAACAGGACCCCGCCTGCTCGTGCGAGAAGGTCCCGCGCGGCGGCTGTCGCGGCAGCGGCGTCGTCCGGGTCGGCACCCCTGCCGCATCGGCCTCCTCGCTCGTCGGCCCCCGGCCTCGTGGCCTGGTCCTGCCCGAGTCGTCCCATCCACGCTCTCCTTTTCGTCGCGCCCCGCCCTCGAGTACTCCTTGTGCAACAGGGCGAACGGCCGGGAGGTGAGGCGGGACACGGTCATCTCAAGGCATGCCGGTGTTCGGGCGACCGTCGCGACGCCGTGTCACTTCGGGTCGAAGGCGAGCAGCTCCCACGTCTCGTCGAACCAGGTCTGCCAGCTGTCCACGGTCACGGATGCCTGCGAGTCGGGCCTGTCGTCCTTGACCACATGGGTGAGCGTGGCTCCGACACCCAGCGCGTCGATCGTCAGCACGTCCCTGTTGCCTTTGCGCAGGTGGACCTTGCGTTTCACCGGGACGTAGGGAGCGGAGAGCATCTCCACACGGTTGAAGAGATAGAGCTTCTGGGTGGCCTCGAACCGCACCTGACGGACTTCCAGCTCGACGGAGGACACCAGCCCCTCGGCCCTCAGGTCGTGCAGCTTGTCATGGATGAAGGCCGTGTTGCGGTGCGTGGTGTCCAGCAGCCGCTCCACGACCGCCTCCCGGTCGCCCTCGTTCACCGCCGCCGGATAGGCCCTCTCCTTCAAGTCCTCGGCGGGCAACAGCATGCGCAGCGCGATCCGCTCCGGGCGCTGGGACAGGCCGCGCCGAATCCGATCGGCCTGCGTGGTGAGCTGGATGGCCAGGGACTCGGACGTCAGGGTGAAGACGTCCAGCGTGATCTCGGGCCGCTGGAAGACCTTGTTCATGAGGTCCTCCAGCGACACACCGCCGCCTTCGGACGGGATGAGCTTCGGCTCCTTGATGACTGTGGTCCCGCTGCCCCGCTTCGACTCGATCCAGCCTTCGTGGGTCAGCGTCTTCAGCGCCCTCTGCACGGTGTCGCGGGACACCTGGAACTCTTTCTCCAGGGCACGCTGCGCGGGCAGGCGCGTGTGGATCGCGTACGTCTTGTCGGCTATGCGCCTGTGCAGTTCACTCAGGACCCGCTGATAGGCGACACCGCCCTGGTCGTCGCTCCGCTCCTGCTCGGGCTCGCGCTCCTGCTCGGGCTCCTGTCCGGGCCCCTGCTCCCGCTCCTCGCTCACCCCGCGATCGTACTCCTTCCAACCCAAAACCGGTCCACTTGCAGCCCAACAACCAGCCCATTTGGCTTGATGGTTAAGGGATCAGCCCAGTTGGGCAGTACCTCCTCAGGGAGAACCGGTCCAATTGGACGGTAAGTGGCAAGGGTTGGGGGTGGGAATCGTGGCGATGCAAGGGGCGAGGGCCCGGACGACGGCAGCCGTCCGGGGCAGCTCAGCCGTCCAGGGCGCGCAGGACGTCCTCCAGAGAGGACACGAGGTGCTCGGCCCCGGCGTCCCGCAGCTGCTGTTCCTTCCGGTCGTTGCGCACGTATCCGAGGAAGGCGACGCCGGCCCGCTGCGCGGCGACGAGGTCCGAGGGGGAGTCACCGACCATCAGCGCGTCCGCCGGGTCCGCGTCGAGTGCCGTCAGGGCGCGCAACACACAGTCCGGATGCGGTTTGAGACGGCTCACGTCGTGGGTGCGGCCGTACACATGGGGACCGAAGCAGGCCTCCAGTCCGTGGTCCGCCAGGTACTTGCGTGCCGCGTCGGGGGAGTTGTTCGTGGTCACCGCCAGACGCACGCCCCTCTCCGCCAGCCTGCGCACCAGCAGATCGGCGTGGGCGGTGGGAGCGGCGGACGAAGCGGCCCGCAGTTCCTCCTGGGTCAGCCGCTCCTCCAGCTCCACCACCAGGTCCTTGCCATGGTGCCGGCGATCGACCGCCCGCAGGACGTCCCACGGGTCCGTCGACCGCCGCTCCTCATCGGTCAGCGGATGCTGCATCCCCCGTTCGTCGAGCCAGTCGACGAGTTCGACGGCCACCCGGTCCGCGGCGTGTCCCGCGAAGAAGCGGCAGATCGGCCCGTCGAAATCGAAGAGCACGTACCGGGGGCGGGTGATCAGTGCCTGGAGATTCTCACTGCGCGATGTCACCGAGTCAGTCTGCGTCACGTCGGCCGGCCACCGGTGCCGACGAGGCGCACAACTCCCCACCGAAGGGAGATCGTTCCTCTTCCCCCGCCGAAGGAGGCAGACCGTGCTCGCGACCCTGATCGAGTTGCTCCGCTCCACCCCCGCCGTGGCGCTCCACGCACTCGCCCAGTGGAGATACGGCGCCACAGGACTCATGGCCCTTGTGCTGCTCCTGGTCGGTATCTGGAGGCGCAACGCCACGTGCAGCGCCGTCGCCGCCATAGTCCTGGCCGCGCTCGTCACGAGGCCGGCGCTGTGACCGGACACCGCTCACCGACGGGGCCCGCTCCGTCGCCCCTCGGAAGGACACACCGCATGCCACTCGTCGCAGTCGTCGCCGCCGCACTGGTTCTCGGCCTGGAACAGACCATCCAGTGGAGGTTCGGCCCCATGGGGGTCATCGCCTTCGTCGCCCTGACCGTGGGAGTCAAGGCCAGGAGCGCCGTGATCAGCGGCTTCGGGGCCGTGATCCTCGTCATGCTGCTCACCCAGTCGGGCTGAGCCGCCCGGGCGCCACCGCCCGGGCCCGGGTTCGGCTGTCCGGGCTCCCTTCCGGAGGGGAGCCGGGAGCCCGGACAGCCGTCACAAGGAAAAACAACCGAACAGTTCGCTACGGATGAGCAGGCCTTCCGCCGGCAGAGAGGAGCACCGCGGAACAGGTCCGGGTACCGAGGCCGCCCGGACGTTCGCAGCGGGGCGCCGGCCTACGGGCGGCGCCCGCTCGTTCTTCTCGGGAGCCGCGGGGCCACGCTTCAGGCGCCCGCGCGCCGGGCCGGTGCCTGTCCCGGGGCCGGGCCCCGGCGGATGACGCCCAGGAGGGGTTCCAGCGAACGGACCACGACGTCGGCTCCGGCGGCCCTCAGGGACGCCGCCCCGCGTTCACCGCGCGCGTAGCCGAGGAACGGGACTCCGGTCTCCGCGGCCGCCGCGCAGTCCGAGGGCGCCCCGCCGATCACCAGGGCCTCGGAGGGAGCGGCGCCCATCGCGCCCAAGGCCCGGTGGATCCCGTGCGGGTGGAGCTTCAGGAGGCCGTGATCCGGGGTGCGGCCGTAGATGTGGGGGCCGAAACAGGGCAGCACGCCACGGCTCGTCAGGTAGGCCAGGACAGCGCGTGGGGAGTTGTCGGTCACGACCGCCATGCGGACGCCCACCGCCGTCCAGGTCCGGATCAGCGGATCCGCGTACGCGGTGGGCATCGCCGAGGCGGCGGCCCTCACTTCCTCCGCGGCGAGGCGCTCGTCCAGCTCCGCCACGACATCGCCGCCCGGATGGCGGCGGCCGACCGCACGCAGGACGGCCCGCGGACACAAGCCATCCCGTTCGGCCTCCGTCAGCAGGCCGCGCAGGCCCCGCCGCTCCAGCCACCCCACCAGGTCGGTGGCCAGCCGTTCCGCCGGGTGCCGGCCGAACAGGCTGCAGATCGGTCCGTCGAATCCCCAGAGCACGACACGTGCGGGGGCGATCAGGTCCGGGAGTGGTCCGGTCTCCGCTGCCGCCGGTCGGTCCTGCGTCGTATCAGAAGTCACTAGGAGAGTGTCAGGTCCGTCGTGATGGTTTCCCAGAGGGCGTCGAACCACCTTCGGGATTCCTCCACGAACGCCGCGTCCCGCCCGCCGGTACGCTGCGCGAAGGAGAAGAGCAGGGACTGGGAGCCGAGGACGTCGTACATGTCCAGGGTCCGGCTGCCCCACTCCTCCGCCCGCCTGGTCAGCATGTAGTAGCCGATCAGGGCCTCCTCCTCGTTCAGGAGGTACAGCTTCACCGGCGGGGTGAAGGGCAGCGCCCGGAACGTGACGCGCACGTCGATGCCGTGCGTCGAGCGCAGGGCGCGCAGGTTGTGCTGGAGGACCTGCCCCTGGGCGTTGCGCATGGACAGCCAGCGCTGGTGGACCGGATTGTCGTCGCCGTGGGCCTCGACCGGGACGGGGAAGGCCAGCTCGATGTCCCGGGAGGGGACCAGGATGCGGACGTCGATGGTCTCCGGGTGGATGCGGCCCTCGTGGATCAGACGCAGCGGCTCGCCGATGGCGACCATCAGCGTCTCGGCGGTGTGGCAGACGACGTCGACGCGGACACGCGGGGCCGAGAACGCCTGCGTCAGGCGCGGCGCCAGGCCCACCATCGTCGGCTGGGGCTCGCCCCCGGCCGGGGCGGGGACAGCGATCCGTGGCGGGCTGCCCCTGCTGACGTCGGCGAGGAGGCCGTCGCTGTGGAGGACGCGCAGCGCTTGGCGGACGGCTTCGCGCTCCACTCCGAACTCCTCGGCGAGCCGGGCCTGGGTGGGCAGGCGGTCCCCGGGTCTGAGCTCACCGGCACGGATGCGTTCCCGCAGGATGTCAACGATCTCCTGGGGCGATGACCTTCTGCTGCCGCCCACTGCCACCCCCTCCTCAGGGTCTTCCCGGCGGAGGCCGGCTCAGAACATGTCCGGGCACCAAGGCCGCCTGGACGTACGCAGCAGGGCGTCGGCCTTCCGGGCGGCGCCCGCTCGTTCTTCGCGTACCCGCCCCAGCGCCGCCAGCCGCACCGCCGACTCGTCCCCGAGCCACAGCGCGCCCAACTCGCCCAGTCCCAGCGCGATTTCCGCGCTCTCGGTGGTCGGCGTGCAGGACGCCCCCTCGGGTGAGGCCTCCAGCCGGTAGCGCCCGCCGGTCAGCCCGTCCACTCCGGCGATCTCCAGCACCAGCGCCCCGTGCCCCTCGTACGTCCGCGCCTCCAGTGCCCGTACGACGTCCAGGATCCGGACCCACAGCCAGTCCGCCATCGTGGTGATCCGGGCCGCCCGCGGGTCGGGCAGGAAGTGCGGGAGCAGATCGTCGGGCGCCCGCCAGCCGCTCTTCACCTTCACGACCCAGTCGATGGAGCACAGGTACTCCCACAGCGCGCGTTCCGCGGCCGGAGTCACCCCGATCAGCCACCGCACGCTCGCCGTGTTCAACGGCTGTTTGGCGTCACCCCAGCTGTCGTCCACGTCGTAGGCGGCCAGGCCCTCGACCTCGCCGGACGCCGAGCGGTACACGGCGTAGAAGGGGTCCTTCCAGGACGGGTCGACGCGTACGGCGCCGGTGTTCCACTTCCACCACAGCTCGTCGCGGTCGATGGCGCCGGGCCGGCCGCGGCACAGCCGCGCGTGCAGGTCGGGGCCGAGCTTGCGGACCTCCTCGCCCTCCACCAGGTCGATCCGCCCGCCGTCCGCCGGGCCCGCCCAGCGGGCGTCGAGGCCGGCGCGCGGCACGTCGACCGTCCACTCCGCCATCCAGGTCGCCGGCCCGAAGCCGTAGCGGCCGTAGATCGGGTACTCGGCGGCGATCAGCGTCGCGACGACGTCCCCGCGCTCCTTCGCCGCGGCCAGGTCCCGCGCCATCATCCGGCTGAGCAGCCCACAGCGGCGGTGGGTGGCGGTGACGGTGACGCCCGAGATCGCGTCCGCCGGGACACTCGCCCCGCCCACGGCCGTGAGTTCCTGGTCGAACGACCGGAAGGTCGCCACACACCTGCCGTGGTCGAAGGCTCCGAGGTAGCGGCCCTCGACGAACTTCGCGCGCCGGCCCTCGATCTCCTCCTCCGTGAGCGCGGGCACCCGCAGGAAGCCGGTGTTCACGGCACGCAGCCAGTCGGTGAACTCGGACGCGCTGATCGGGCGTACGTCGATGTCGTCGGCACGGGACGCGGAGGTCATGAACTCACGCTAGGCGGAGGGCCGGTCGGTGTCGCGTGAATAACCGACCGCCGGCCCTCCCTCCGCCCCCGGGGCCCGTCCCGGGACGGCTCACACCAGCAGGTCGTCGACCTGCGCCTCCCCCTCGCGGTACCGGCGCGCGATCTCCGCGCTGCACTCGTCGGCCGTGCGCTGGAGCCGCCGGCGGCGGCGGGAGACCTGCTGCTCGTGGCGTTCGAGCCGTCCCATCGCCGTGTTCAGCTCCTGGACCGTGCGCGCGTCCAGGTCGGACAGCTCGACCTCGGCGAGCATCTCCGCGGCCAGCCGCCGGTACTCCTCGCCCTGCGGGGTGCCCAGGGTCACGTGGCGGGCCGAGGAGCGGTGCCGGGACGGGCCGTCCCGCAGGATCTCCGCCAGCCGCTCCACCACCGAGCCCTCGTCGGGCTCGGCCACGGAGGCCACGCCCGCCGGCGTGCGCCGGGCGACCTCGGCACGCAGGATGTCGATCCGTCCCTGGAGCAGCCGCCGCAGATAGCTGAGGTCGGCCTCGTCGCGCTGGGCCTCGCGGCGCAGCGTGCGCAGCGCGGGCAGGCTCAGCGCGGGCAGCTCCGGCTCGGAGGTGTCCGAGGGCAGCCGCGGGCTGTCCGTGCGCTGTGTGGGCGGCCGGTGGTACTCCGACGCGCCGATCCCCGTGTACGTCGACCGGAAAGCCGCCTGCTGCTGTCCGGTGCTTGATGTGCTCATGTGCCTCAACCGTCCCCTCGACCGGTGTGTGCAAGCATCGTGCCACCCCAAGTGGCCGCTATGGGAACGAGTGCCCCCGATAGACCCCAGATGGGCGGTATAGCAGCAAAATACGTCCGTGCAGGGGCTGTTGGCGCCCGCGCAAACCACCCTTTCGGGCCATGCGCCGACCGCCCGCGGCGCGGATGTCACCGCCCTGCATGATGGACGTATGCGAGCAGTGGTGCAGAGGGTGGACGGCGCGAGCGTCGTCGTGGACGGCGAGACTGTGGGGGCGATCGAGGGCGAGGGGCTGTGCGTCCTCGTCGGCGTCACGCATGAGGACACCAAGGAGAAGGCGGCCCAGCTGGCCCGCAAGCTGTGGTCGATCCGCATGCTGCACGACGAGAAGTCGTGCAGCGACGTCGACGCCCCGCTCCTGGTGATCAGCCAGTTCACCCTCTACGGCGACGCCCGCAAGGGCCGCCGCCCCACCTGGAACGCCGCCGCCCCCGGGGACGTCGCCGAGCCGCTGGTCGACGAGGTGGTCGCCCAGCTGCGCTCCCTGGGCGCGACGGTGGCCACGGGCCGTTTCGGAGCGGCGATGAGGGTATCGCTGACGAACGACGGCCCGTTCACCGTGCAGATCGAAATCTGACCCGAAAGATCTACAAGTCCTACGGCGCGACGACGACTTCCTGGGCGGCGGCGGTGTCCCCGGCCACCAGCGGGGCGTCCACGGCCACGTTGCGCTTCACCAGGGCGAGGGCGACCGGCCCGAGCTCGTGGTGGCGCGCGGAGGTCGTGATGAAGCCGATCTTCCGGCCGTCGGGGCCGTCGTCCGCGAGCCGGAGCTCCGTCCCGGCCACGGGCAGGTGGACCTCGCTGCCGTCCAGGTGCAGGAAGACCAGGCGGCGCGGCGGCTTGCCCAGGTTCTGCACCCGGGCGACCGTCTCCTGCCCCCGGTAGCAGCCCTTCTGCAGGTGCACCGCCGAGCCGATCCAGCCCAGCTCGTGCGGGATGGTGCGGTGGTCGGTCTCGAAGCCGAGCCGGGGCCGGTGCTGCTCCACGCGCAGCGCCTCGTGGGCGAGGATCCCGGCGGGCGGCCCGGCCTGCGCGGCGTAGGCCTCCAGGTCGGTGCGCGGCAGGAACAGGTCCCGCCCGTGCGGCGTCTCCCGTACGACGACGCCCTCGGGAACCTCGGCGATGGAGCCGGCCGGGAGGTGCACGACCGCGGTGTCCGCCGTGCGGTCGGCGACCTCGACCTTGTAGAAGAACTTCATCGACTCCAGGTAGGCGATCAGCGCCCCCTGGCTGCCCGGCTCCACGTGGGCCCAGACCGTCCCGCCGTCGTCGACGAGGTACAGCGCGTGCTCGATGTGGCCGTTGGCGGAGAGGATCAGGGCCTCGGTGGCCCGGCCCGCCGGGAGGTCGCTGACGTGCTGGGTGAGCAGCAGGTGCAGCCAGGCCAGCCGGTCCTCGCCGGTGACGGCGACGACCCCCCGGTGCGAGAGGTCCACGAATCCGGTGCCGTCGGCGAGGGCACGCTGCTCACGGAACAGGTCGCCGTAGTGGGCGGCGACGCCTTCGTCCACGCCCTCGGCGGGGACGGCGCCGGGCAGGGTCAGCAGGGGGCTCTTCATATGCCTAGCCTACGACTCGGTAGTTGAAGCCTTGAGCGTGCAGTCCTCGCACCGGCCGAAGATCGCGAAGTGCTTCAGGTCGGTGTCGAAGCCGAAGGTCTCGCGCAGCTTGGCCGTGAACTCGGCGGCCACGGAGACGTCCGCCTCGATCACGTTCTGGCAGTCACGGCAGACCAGGTGGATGTGGTGGTGCCGGTCCGCGAGGTGGTACGTCGGCGCCCCGTGCCCCAGATGCGCGTGACTGACCAGACCGAGCTCCTCCAGGAGCTCCAGCGTCCGGTAGACCGTGGAAATGTTGACCCCCGACGCCGTCTTCCTCACTTCCACGAGGATGTCGTCGGGGGTCGCGTGCTCCAGGGTGTCCACGGCTTCGAGCACGAGTTGCCGCTGCGGGGTCAGCCGGTAGCCGCGCTGCCGCAGATCGCTCTTCCAGTCGGTGCTCACCACGACGCCCAGTGTAGGACGGCGTCATCCGGAGCTGTCGCGCTCCGCCGAAAGCGCACCGGTCATGAGGAGATCGGCAAGAGTGCCGCGGTATTCGCCTGCCGCCCGGGCGATCTCCGAGTGCACTCGGACCTTCTCGTCGAGGGCCGCGAGGGTTGCTCCGATGGCCTCACGTTCAGCGGATGGAGGGACGAAGACGGGCAGTTCGCCCAGCTCGCGGATACTCAGTGACGGGATCACCGCGCTGGCCGACCTCTTGTCCATCCAGCGTTGCGCGAACCCCGCGCTCAGGTACCCGGCCAGATACGCGGCCAGGGACGGGTCCGGTGTGCCGAGCCGGAGTCGGAAGAGGTTCGCGTGGTAGAGCCATCCGGCATGCGTCCCGGTCACCAGCGCGCACCGCCCCACAGTGCCGGTCCGGATGACCAACACGTCTCCCTCGGCCAAGAGGTACTTCTGCAGGCTGTGCGCTTTCTCCGGGAGCACCCCGACGTTCTCGGTCGGGGTGATCCTCTGCTGGACGACATCTCGAGGCAGCACGAGTGGTACGCCCGCGTCGGCCGTAGTGCGTTCTTCGTTCTTGACGGCGGGACCCGCCTGGAACAGACAGAGCTCCTTCAGCGCGAGGCGCTGCCAACCCGCAGGCAGCGGCCCTGGACCGTCGATTGCACCACTCACAGGCCGTACCTCCTCAGCTGTTCCTCGGCCAGATTGTCGACGTTGCCCGCCGCGGCATGCAGTCTCCTCAGCTGCGCGGACAACTCGACCAGCCGGGCCCGCGCTGCTGCCGGATCATCGAACGCGCCTGCCGAGGGCAGATGCTCCCGCACGTACAGAGCCGGTTCCAGCCGGTGGTCGTGGGCGGCGATCTCCTTGCGGGACACGGGTCGGCTCAACCTCGGCAGGCCGGCTTGTCTCCCCTCGCCGTTCCTGGTCTGGCGCCAAGACGCGTAGGACCGCACCAGGCTGTCGATCTCCGCGTCCGACAGCTCCCGGCGCGTTCGGGTGGCCATGCTGCCGAGTCCCGATCCGTCCACGAAGAGAACCTCCTCCCCTCCCATCCGTGGCGAGCGCAGAAGCCAGATGTGCGTCTGGACCGACGTCAGCTCGAAGAGCTGTGGCGGCAGGGACATCACACACTCGACGACGCCGTCTTCGACCAGGCGAGCCCTGGTCTCCCGCTCAGCGCTACCGCGGAAGCCTGCCCCGGCAGGCATCAGAACGGCGGCTCGACCGCCGGGTGCGAGGCACGAGACGACGTACTGGAGCCAGTCGAATTCTCTGGAGCGGGACGCACCGTAGCGCCAGTATGCGGGCGAGGTATCGGGCCAGGGCCCCACACTGCCGAACGGCGGATTGGTGATCACCGCGTCGAAGGAGCCCGGTGCGTCACCGAGACCGTGAGATCGCGCGGGAGAGTGGCGTCCCGGGAGAATCAGAGAATGTCGCGCTCCGTGGATCGCGAGGTTCATCTGGGCGATCCGCAGGAACTCCTCCCGAGGGGCGCGGCCAACGACTTGCTCGGGCATCGCGGCACCGTGCTCGGTCGCCGCGTCCAGGTAGGCGGTCAGCAGCTCGCCGGTACGGCAGAAAGGATCATGCAGCCTCTTGGCGGGGCCCTGTGCGGCCAGAACCCGCCCCATGACGCGACTCACCGACCGCGGGGTGAAGAACTCTTCTGCCGCCCTCGCGTCCGCGGAGGAGAAGAGTTCGAGGAGACGGTCGAAGGCCTGCCGACCCTCAGCGGGTGTCGGTTGCGGGGTGTCGTCCAGGAATCGGACGACCTCAGCCAGCGGCACCTCCCCACCCTCCGGCATCCGCAGGGTCTGCAGGATGGTTTCCGGGTCGTCGACGTAGCGAGACCACTGTTCCTGGTCCTGGCTCCGGGCGAAGACCAGAGTCAGCAAGAGGTCCAGATAGTCGGAGATGCGAAGCCGTCCGCGTAGCCGATCCGCATCGCGCCGGGACAGTTGCTCGACCGCCGTCAGCAGATTCCCCGACCCGCTTCCGTGCCAGGCGGAGCGGAAGCGGTCGCCGTACGTCGTTCCGGTCGGCTCGCCCGGTCTCAGCGCGTTGGCCGGGACCGTACGGCCGGACAGCCACTCCAGCACCCGATCCGCCCGGAACGCCTCGGGCTCGTCGCTCCCGGCGGACGGCGCGACAGGCTCGGGAAAGTCCGGATGGCGTCGTTCCCAGTTGGTGACGGCTGGGCGACGCACTCCGGCCATCCTGGCGATGTCGGAGCGCGAAACCAGTGCGTCCCCGAAGTCACTCAAGAGCATCCTCCTTGCCGTCGAGCACGGACCGGAAGCGGTCCGCCGCGCGGACCACCTTGGCCAGGTCCGGACTGAGCGCCCCCAGCACCCGGTAAATCCTGGCATGCGCGGCATCGAGGTCCTCCGCGTGGATGGGCTCATGGTGCATGACGCGGTTGCGCAGGCGGACCAATGCCCACAGGTCGGCGGACAGCGGTGCTCGCGGACCCGAGTAGTACGCGAACGCCTCGTGCAGACTGGTCCGCCAGAAGGCGCGGTCGTAGCGCTTCACCAGCAGGGTCGCCCAGAAGCCGAAGTTGAGTTCCGTGACGACGTCGTCCACGGTGACCGCCCGCTTCGGACGCTGCTGCTCCGTCGCTCGCCGCTCCTCGTTCGCCTCGCACTTGGCACGCGCCTTTTCGACGAGGTTCCTCCCCTTCGCATCGAGCGGTGCCGTACCCCACCAGTCCGTCCGGCCGTACGTACGCACAAGACTCTCGTGCAGGGCATTGCGAACGGCCAGCTCCACGTAGTGGAGCGGGGTGTACAGGGCTTCCGACGCCTCGACGTTCCACCCGTACAGCCGCAACGCCGCATCGGGGTCCCCTCCCGACGCGCGAAGGTAAGGCTTCATGCGGGGCGCTGAAAAGAATTTCTCGGCCCACTCGGGCATGCTTCCGGTCACCGTTTCCCCCTAGTTTCTGGGCATACGGATGCCCGGGTCGTTGTCTCCTCACGAAATGGCGTGCTGTGCTAATGTGGATGGCGAACGTTCTGGGACGCCTCTGCTTGCATGCCACCCAGAGCACAGCTTGTCGGAACCCCGACCGCAGTCCAAGTGCGGTCGGGGTTCCGTGCGTTGAGGTCAACGATATCCGGCAGTAGACCTCGAATGCAAGCGCATTGCAGTGCGGCTGAAACTGTTAACCCCCTTCAAGGTGCGAAACAGGGCCCCGCGATCGGTCCGCGAGGCCCTGGTGCGATGCTGCCCGTCTGCTCTACTTGAAGAAAGCGATCCCGTCGTCCGGCATGTCGTCGGGCAGGGCCTTGGCCCAGCGCTCGACCTCCTCCGGGGTGACGACCTTCTTGAGGTGGGCGGACATGTACGGGCGCAGCTCGACCTCGGGGGTCTGCTTCTCGCCGACCCACATCAGATCGCTCTTGACGTAGCCGTACAGACGCTTGCCGCCGGTGTAGGGCTGGGAGGCGGCCGTACGGGCCACCGCGTCGGTCACGAGGTCGATCTGCGGCTTCTTGTCGGCCAGCTCGCCGTACCAGATCTCGATGACGCCGTCGTCGCGGGTCATCGTGACCTCGACCTTGCGGGCGGCGTCGATGCGCCAGAAGCCGTGCTCGGACTCCAGGGGACGGACCTTGTTGCCGTCCTTGTCCAGCACCCAGCTGTGGGACCGGTACTCCAGGAAGTCCCGGCCGTCGTGGGTGAAGGAGACCTCCTGCCCGAAGTTGCACTTCTCGGAGCCGGGGAAGTCGTGCACGCCGGCGCCGGCCCAGTCGCCGAGCAGGAAGGCGAGCGGGACGAGGTCCTTGTGGAGGTCGGACGGGATCTCGATCATGGGAACTTCCTAGACGTGGGTCAGCGCTGGCCCTGGTACAGCTTCTTCACGGTCAGTCCGGCGAAGGCGAGGACGCCGACGGCGACCAGGACCAACAGGATTTCGAAGAAGATCTCCACGGGGTGCTCCTTGAGCGGGGTGCGAATGGGTGCACAGGGCCGAGCCCAGCTTACGCGGGCCCTTCCGGCACTACGATTCCGGCTATGGCGAAGAAGCTGGTGATCAAGGTGACGGCGGGGGCCGACGCCCCCGAGCGGTGCTCTCAGGCGTTCACGGTGGCGGCGGTGGCCGTGGCCAGCGGCGTCGACGTCTCCCTGTGGCTGACCGGCGAGTCCGCCTGGTTCGCCCTGCCCGGCCGCGCCGCCGAGTTCGAGCTGCCGCACGCGGCTCCCCTGCCCGACCTGCTGGACTCCCTCCTCGCGGGCGGCCGCGTCACCCTGTGCACGCAGTGCGCGGCCCGCCGCGAGATCACGGAGCAGGACGTCATCAAGGGTGTCCGGATCGCGGGCGCGCAGGTCTTCGTCCAGGAGGCGATGGCGGACGGGACGCAGGCGCTCGTCTACTGAGGCGGTTCCGTGTAGAGGCAGAACGGGTGGCCCGCCGGGTCCAGGAGCACCCGGACGTCGTCCTGCGGCTGGAACTCCGCGAGCCGCGCGCCCTCCGCGACGGCTCGCGCGGTCTCCCGCTCCAGGTCGTCGACCTCGATGTCGAGGTGGATCATCATCTGCTGCCGGCCCGCCGCGCTCGGCCAGGTGGGCGGCCGGTAGGCGGGCTCGGTCTGGAAGGACAGTCCCGTACCGCCGTCGGGCGGCCTGATGTGCACCCAGTCCCGCCCTTCCTCCCCCCGCCACACCCGCCAGCCCGGCAGCAGCCGCAGGTAGAAGTCCGCCAGCTCACGGGCGTCCGGCCCGTCCAGAGTCGCCGCCGCCAAGCGCATGGTCCTCCCCCGGCCGGTTCACTGCCGGCGCTTCTTGCCGTCCAGCTCGTCCCACCACTCGTCGGACTGGGGATCCCCGGAAGGGTCGTCCCACCACCGGTCCTCCGGCCCGCGCCGGTTGGCGACCATGGCCGCGACGGGCGGGATGACCATGGCCACCACGCACATACCCACGGCCACGGGGATCGACCACAGCCGCACGACACCCCAGGCCAGCACGAAGAGGCCGATGCAGAGGCCCATCATCGCGAAGTACGTGTGACGCCGCCGTGCGTACATGTGTCCAGCGTAGGGGGTTTCTGACGGATCTCCGCGGCGTCGCGACGCCGCGGAGATCCGTCAGAAACCCCCTGGGTCCGGGCAGGCCGAAGGGCCGCACCCCAGGCGTCCAACCCGGGGGGTGCGGCCCTTCGGAATCCGGTCGCCGTCAGACGGCGATCGCGACCTCCGCCAGGCCGCCCTGCTGGGCGACGACCGTGCGGTCGGCGGTGGCGCCGGGCACGAGGGCACGGACGGTCCAGGTGCCCTCGGCCGCGTAGAAGCGGAACTGTCCGGTCGCCGAGGTCGGCACCTCGGCCGTGAACTCGCCGGTCGAGTCCAGCAGACGGACGTAGCCCACCACGGGCTCGCCGTCCTTGGTCACCTGACCCTGGATGGTGGTCTCACCGGGCTTGATCGTCGAGGCGTCGGGGCCGCCGGCCTTCGCACCGCACATGTCGTACTCCTGAAGTCTGGAAAGGTCGGTGGGGGTTGGTTACTTGTTGGCGCCGAGCTCGATCGGCACGCCCACGAGGGAGCCGTACTCGGTCCAGGAGCCGTCGTAGTTCTTGACGTTCTCCACACCGAGGAGCTCGTGCAGCACGAACCAGGTCAGCGCGGAGCGCTCACCGATGCGGCAGTAGGCGATGGTGTCCTTGGCCAGGTCGACGCTCTCCTCGGCGTAGAGCTCCTTGAGCTCGTCGTCCGACTTGAAGGTGCCGTCGTCGTTGGCGTTCTTGGACCACGGGATGTTGCGGGCGCTCGGCACGTGGCCGGGGCGCTGGGACTGCTCCTGCGGCAGGTGCGCCGGGGCGAGCAGCTTGCCGGAGAACTCGTCGGGCGAACGCACGTCGACGAGGTTCTGCGAACCGATGGCGGCCACGACGTCGTCGCGGAAAGCGCGGATGGACGTGTCCTGGGCCTTGGCCTTGTAGTCCGTCTTCGGACGCTCGGGCACCTCGTCGCCGGGGACCAGCTCGCGGGCGTCGAGCTCCCACTTCTTGCGGCCGCCGTCGAGGAGCTTGACGCTCTCGTGGCCGTACAGCTTGAAGTACCAGTAGGCGTACGAGGCGAACCAGTTGTTGTTGCCGCCGTAGAGGACCACGGTGTGGTCGTTGCCGATGCCCTTGTCGGACAGGAGCTTCTCGAAGCCCTCCTGGTCGACGAAGTCACGGCGGACCGGGTCCTGGAGGTCCTGGGTCCAGTCGATCCGGATGGCGTTGCGGATGTGGTTCTTCTCGTAGGCGGACGTGTCCTCGTCCACCTCGACGATGGCGATGGTCGGGTCGTCCAGGTGCTCCTGGAGCCAATCGGCGTCGACCAGGACGTCGCTGCGGCTCATGCTTCTTCTCCTCCGGGGCAGTTACGGCGGGGCGTGCGAGGTCTCAAGGGCGCGCCCTTGAGACAGGGCGGCGCACGGGTGCCCGTGAAACGGGGCTGCGGGAATGCGCGCGCCGGCGCGACTGCCGACGCGATCGCTCAGAAGGTGCGACAGAGCATGGCGGCGACGCGGCACAGGTCTACTGCCCGCCGCTTCGTGAGGTCCGCCTGTCGCTTCATAGCGTCGATCGTAGGGACGGTCAGGCGGGCATGTCACCGGTGTGTCGCATACTGAGACGAGATGATCCGCGATGTGGGACCAGAGGGCTGCGAGAGGCCTCGGGGCACGGACCGTGACCGGATGTATCGGCCGTCACAGCTGAGCCGCGGACGTCACCGTCTCGCCCACCGGACACCCCTGGTCCGCCGCCTCGCGCCCTCCCTACCCGGCCAGCCGGACGTCGGAACCCTTCACGGTGATCTCGACGCCGTCCGGGGCGGCCTGGACGGTGTCCAGCTTGATGCCGCCGGGCAGGCCGTCGATCTTCTGCTGGAAGTCGGTGATCGCCCGGACGCGGTCCTCGGCGATGTCGACACCGCCGAACTCGGGCAGCCCGTCGGCGTGCACGCGCACGGTGCCGTCGTCCACCTTCACCGAGCTGAGCACGGAGACCGGCTCCGGGAGCCTGGTGCCGAGGACCGTGGCCTCGACGGTGACCTTGATCTTGCCGTTGCCGCCGTCGGAGAGGCCGACGACGTTGGCGGTGACGCCCGGGGCGACCTGGGTGGGCTCCGACTTCGCCGTCTTCAGCAGCTCGTCGTAGGCGATGGTCGCGGTGCCGGTGGCGGTGGAGGCGGTGGCGGAGCTGTAGTCGCCGGAGAACTCGACGCCCTTCATGTCGGCCTGGAGGTCGTCGATGCGGATCTTCTGGCCGCCGTTGCCCGCCGTGGCCTCGTAGTCCTTGATGCCGACCTCGATGTCGTCCAGGGAGCCGCCGGCGACCTGGGTGAGGAAGGGGAAGCCCTTGATCGACACGTCGGGCGTCGCCGACAGGTTCTCGGTGGTCTTCAGCCGGTCGGCGGCCTCGTCCTCGGCGAAGTTGACCGCGACGCGGTCGGCGATCACGAAGAGCCCGCCCAGGATCACGACGAAGATCAGCAGTATTCGCAGTGCGCGCATGCGGTGTGTCCCCCACCCAGTCGGTTAGACGGCGGTCCCTGACGACCGGGTGGCCGTCCCTGGCGCGAGAGTAACCCTCCGGGGAAGAGGAACCGGAGGATTGTCGATCATCTGTGACAGGGCGGGAGCTTCGGCGCAGGCGCTACGCCAGCGCCCTGCCCAGGACGTACACCGCCGGGGCGGCAGCGGCCAGCGGCAGGGCCACGCCCGCCGTGAAGTGGACGAAACGGGACGGGTAGTCGTAGCTCGCGACCCGGTGGCCGATCAGGGCGCAGGCGGCGGCGCCCGCACCGAGGAGCGCCCCGGAGGTGCCGAGGTCCGTGACCTGCCCGGCCGCGATGCCCGCGCCCGCCGCGGCGAGGAGGGACACCACCACCGAAGCCGGGGTCGGCAGCGGCAGCGCACGGGCCACTACGGCCACCGCCACGGCCACCGCGCCCACCGTCACCGCGTCCGCGGCGGCCGCGAGGTACCCGCCGGCCACGATCGCCAGCGCCGAGGCCGCGACCGTCGCCATCAGTCCGTACATCCGCTCGTCGGGGTCGGCGTGCGACCGCAGCTGAAGGACCAGCGCGAGCAGCACCCACACGCCGAGCGCGCCGAGGATGGCCGCCGGGGAGCGGTCCGAGGCCAGCAGTGCCGCGTCCGCGGCCAGCGCGCCCGCGAAGCCCAGCGCGATGCCCTGCCGGGCCGGCCACATGCCGTTCAGCCGGAACCAGCCCGCCGCCGTGACGGCCTGGAGGATCACCAGCGGCACGAGCAGCGCGTACGTCCCGACCGCCGCCGCACCGGCCAGCAGCAGCCCGAGCAGCGCCGTCAGCGCGGCCGGCTGGATGCCGGGCTCGATGACCGGGGACCGCCCCTCCGCCCGGGCCCGCTGCGCGTCGGTGACGCGGGTGTTCCCGCCGACGGTGGCGGGGCCGTAACCGGGAGCGGGGGAGTCGGCTCCGGCCGGGGCCGCGGATCGCCGCGGCGGCGACTGGGGGGTCAGGATCGCCGTCTCCGGATCGGCCGCATGCGCCTGCGCCTGCGCGGACGGCACCGCCTGGTGGTTCTGCGTCTCCCAGGTCTGCCCCTGCCACTGCTGCGTGTACTGCTGAGCGGCCTGCGGGTCCTCGTACCCCTGGTGCCCCTGGTACCCCTGCCCGGGCCACGCCTGTGGCGCCTGCGGCTGCTGTCCGTAGGGGTCGTACGGCTGGTGGGGCCGGTTCGGCTGGTCGTTCATCGTCATCCTCCTGCGAACGGCGGGAGCACCTCGACCGTGCCGCCGTCGGCCAGCCGTACCGTCTCATGTCCGCGGGTGCCCACGGGGTCGCCGTCCACGAGGAACGAGCACCGGCGCAGGACGCGCTCCAGCTCGCCGGGGTGCCGCTCGCGCACCCCGTCGAGCGCCTCGGCGAGCGTGGCCGCCTCGTACGGCTCCTCGGCCACCCCGGCCGCGGCCTTGGCGGCGGCCCAGTAGCGCACCGTGACCTTTGGCATCTGCTTCCTCAATGAATTCGGCGGTCAACCCCGTCAGGCTAGCCCGCCCGGCCGACGCCCCACTCCCCGATCCGGGCGAGCAACGCGTCGCCCGCCGCGTGCTCGGCGTGCCCCATGCCCGGCTCCAGCCACAGTTCGCCCTGGTCACCGGCGGCCGCGGCCAGCATCCGCGGATGGTCGACGGGGAAGTAGCCGTCGGCGTCGCCGTGCACGATCAGCAGGGGGGTCGGGGCGATCCTCCGCACCGCCTCCACCGGGGAGAGGGGCACCGGGTTCCAGTCCCGGCGGTGGATGCGCGTACGGAACCCGTAGCGGCCGACGACCCGCCCCTCGGGCCGGGTCACCAGCCAGTGCAGCCGCCGCATGGGCGCGGTGCCCCGGTAGTACCAGCGGGCCGGTGAGCTGACCGACACCACCGCGTCGGTCTGCCGGGGGTGCAGCGCCGCGTGCCGGAGCACCACCGAGCCGCCCATGGAGAAGCCCACCGTCACCACCCGCGCGTGCCCGTGGCTCCGCGCCCAGGCCACCGCCGCCGTCAGGTCGAGCACCTCCCGGTCGCCGCCGTGGAGTGCCCGCCGGACCTCCCGTGCCCACGGAAGGAGAAGGTGACCACGCCCCCGTACCGGGCGAACGCGGCGGCGATCCGACGTACGTGCGGGCGGTCCACCGCGCCGGTGAACCCGTGGGCGACGACGAACACGGGATGAGCGGAAGGGGTCCCGGAGGTGTCGTACACAGCCGCTCCCGGCTCGTACACGGCGTCGATCGCAACCCCGTCGGACGTGCGCAGAAACACCCGCGAAGACATCCGCACGGACTTCCCACCACCCGTCTCGGAATGCGGACGATCGGTGGAACGCGCCACATGACCTGCCGGACCAGAGCTCATGTGGGCTATTCTGCTGGGCAGAGGACTCGGGCAGCGTAGCCCCCGGGTCCTTTTGTGCTTTCGGAAGCGTTGTATACGACGCGGGAAACCGCAGGTGTACGGAGCCTTCGGGATCGCAGAGCGGTGCTGTGCCAACAAACGTCCTCGCAGGGACCGAGGAGGAACCAGACGTATGAGTTCTCTGCTGCTCCTGACCAACGCCCTCCAGCCGTCGACGGAGGTGCTCCCCGCCCTCGGCCTGCTCCTGCACAACGTGCGCGTGGCCCCCGCGGAGGGCCCGGCCCTCGTCGACACCCCCGGCGCCGACGTCATCCTCGTCGACGGCCGGCGTGATCTGCCGCAGGTCCGCAGCCTCTGCCAGCTGCTGCGTTCCACCGGGCCGGGCTGCCCGCTCGTCCTCGTCGTCACCGAGGGCGGTCTCGCCGCCGTCACCGCCGACTGGGGCATCGACGACGTCCTGCTCGACACCGCCGGCCCGGCGGAGGTCGAGGCGCGGCTGCGGCTGGCCATGGGACGGCAGCAGATCGTCAGCGACGACTCCCCCATGGAGATCCGCAACGGCGACCTCTCGGTCGACGAGGCGACGTACTCCGCCAAGCTCAAGGGCCGCGTCCTCGACCTCACCTTCAAGGAGTTCGAACTCCTGAAGTACCTCGCGCAGCACCCCGGCCGGGTCTTCACCCGCGCCCAGCTGCTCCAGGAGGTCTGGGGCTACGACTACTTCGGCGGTACGCGCACGGTCGACGTGCACGTACGGCGGCTGCGCGCCAAGCTGGGCCCCGAGCACGAGTCGCTGATCGGCACCGTCCGGAACGTCGGTTATCGATTCGTTACGCCGGAGAAGCCGGAGAAGATGGAGCGCGTCGCCGAGGAGGCGAAGGCCGGGGCGGCCAAGGCAAAGACGGACAAGGCGGACGAGTCGGCCGCCCTGGACGCCACCGAGGTACGCGCCAAGGCGTGACAGGCGTACTACGCCGCCGACCTGGGCATCGCTTCCCGCACAGGGTGCCCGGGACGGCGGTCGGGATATCGTACAGAACCTCCTTTACGCCCTGCCCACGGCCGGTATATCCGCGTAGACTCCGCGCGTGGCCAAGGTGACTCGGGATGATGTGGCGCGGCTGGCAGGGACTTCCACTGCCGTGGTCAGCTATGTCATCAACAACGGACCCCGGCCGGTCGCCCCGGCCACGCGCGAGCGTGTCCTCGCCGCGATCAAGGAGCTGGGGTACCGGCCCGACCGGGTCGCCCAGGCGATGGCGTCCCGGCGCACGGACCTCATAGGCCTGATCATCCCGGACGCCCGCCAGCCCTTCTTCGGGGAGATGGCGCACGCGGTCGAGCAGGCCGCCTCCGAGCGCGGGAAGATGGTGCTCGTCGGCAACACGGACTACGTGGGCGAGCGCGAGGTCCACTACCTGCGCGCCTTCCTGGGCATGCGGGTCTCCGGCCTGATCCTCGTCAGCCACGCGCTCAACGACCTGGCCGCCGCCGAGATCGAGGCCTGGGACGCCCGCGTGGTGCTGCTGCACGAACGCCCCGAGGCCATCGACGACGTCGCCGTCACCACGGACGACCTGGGCGGCGCCGAGCTCGCCGTCCGGCACCTGCTGGAGCACGGCTACGAGTACGTCGCCTGTATGGGCGGCATAGCCGAGACGCCCGCGGTCGGCGACCCGGTCTCCGACCACGTCGAGGGCTGGCGCCGGGCGATGGACGAAGCCGGGATCTCCACCGAGGGCCGCCTCTTCGAGGCCCTCTACAACCGCTACGACGCCTATCAGGCCGCCCTGAAGATCCTGTCCGGACCCGAGCGCCCGCCGGCCATCTTCTGCTCCACCGACGACCAGGCGATCGGCCTGCTGCGGGCGGCGCGCGAGCTGCGCATCGACGTCCCGGGCGAGCTGGCGGTGGCCGGCTTCGACGACATCAAGGAGGCGGCGCTCACCGACCCGCCCCTGACGACGGTCGCCTCCGACCGTCCGGCGATGGCCCGGGCGGCCGTCGACCTCGTCCTCGACGACGGGCTGCGGGTCGCGGGGGCCCGGCGGGAGCGGCTGAAGGTGTTCCCGTCGCGGCTGGTGACGCGTCACTCCTGCGGCTGCGCGTAGCCTCCGGCGGTTCAGGCGGCGGGCGTCTTTATATCGGGCATACGAGGTTCTGTCGGGCTTCTCAGCAAGCACTCAGGAAGCTCTCATGGTCGGGCGACAAGCTCGGTTCCATGACCGAGAGCTTCCACCGCAGTGGCGAGTACGAGAACCCTCACGAGGGTCAGCAGCAGGCCCCGGTGAACCCCGAGTGGCCGCCCCCGCCGGCGTACGCCCCGGCACATGCTCCGCATCCGAAGAAGCGCGGCCGTGGCCCCCTCGCCCTGATCGCCGCCGTGGCGATCGTCGCGGCGGCGATAGGCGGCGGTACCGCCTACGGCATCCAGGAACTGACCGGCAACGACACCGTCGCCTCCAGCTCCACCAGCACCACCGTGGTGCCCTCCAGCCAGAAGGGCACGGTCGCCGGGGTCGCGAAGGCGGTCAGCCCGAGCATCGTCGAGATCAGCGCCGACTCGGGCGCCGGCTCGTCCACCGGCTCCGGCGTGATCATCACGAGCGGCGGCGAGATCATCACCAACAACCACGTCGTCGCCGGCGCCTCGCAGATCAAGGCGACCACCAGCGACGGCAAGTCGTACACCGCGAAGGTCGTCGGCACCGACAGCAAGAAGGACCTGGCGCTGATCAGGCTGGAGAACGCCTCCGGCCTGAAGGCGGCCACGCTCGGCGACTCGGCCGGGCTCCAGGTCGGCGACCAGGTCGTGGCGATCGGCTCCCCCGAGGGGCTGTCCGGCACCGTCACCAGCGGCATCATCTCGGCCCTCGACCGTGACGTCACCGTCCCCACCGAGGAGGGCCAGGACCAGGGCCAGCAGCAGTGGGGGCAGGGCCAGGGGCAGGGCGGTGACCAGTGGCCGTTCGAGTTCGGCGGGCGCCAGTTCAACGGCGACACCGGGTCCGAGACGACCACGTACAAGGCGCTCCAGACCGACGCGTCCCTCAACCCGGGCAACTCCGGCGGCGCGCTGATCGACATGAACGGCAACATCATCGGGATCAACTCCGCGATGTACTCGCCGACGAGCCAGGCCTCCTCGTCCTCCGACGCGGGCAGCGTCGGCCTGGGCTTCGCCATCCCGATCAACACCGTCAAGGCCGACCTGGCGAAGCTGCGGGCGGGTTCGACCGACTGAGTCCGAGCACCTGACAGTGAGGAGTACCGCGATGATCCAGCGGGTGGTGCATGCGGAGCCCGGCGGGGACGCGGCGGCGGTGGGCCTGGCCCTGGCGGTGGCGTACGCCCTGCACGCGCCGCCGGGCCGGGCGGCGGAGGTGGCGGCGACGGACTCGACGACGCGCCGGAGGAGCCGGCCCGCGAGGGCGCGACGCCGAGCGGGACGAGGCTGAGACATCTCCTGCCACGGCCCGTCACCGGGAGGCGCTTCCCCGCCACCGTCATCCGGCAGGCGCTCCTCCCGGGCCCTCACCGTCTGGAGGCGGTCTGCCGGACCCGCCCACCGGCAGGCGGTCCGGACCCCGGTCACGGGCAGGCGCCCGGCCGCCCCCGCCCACCACGGGCCGGCGCTCCACCCGCCCCCGCCCGCCGACGTGCGACGCTGAGAGCGTCAGAGCACCCCC
>NZ_WWIC01000035.1:0-29879 GCF_009872555.1 Streptomyces sp. SID5643 | reverse complement strand
TGCCGACCTCACGGGCCACACGCGTGACCTCGTCGGCGAACGCGGACAGCTGGTCGACCATCGTGTTGATGGTGCTCTTCAGCTCCAGAATCTCGCCCCGCGCGTCCACGGTGATCTTCTGCGACAGGTCGCCCTTGGCCACCGCCGTGGCAACCAGGGCGATGTTGCGGACCTGACCCGTGAGGTTGCCCGCCATGAAGTTCACCGAGTCGGTGAGGTCGCGCCACGTGCCCTTGACGCCCTTGACGTCCGCCTGCCCGCCGAGGCGCCCCTCGGTGCCGACCTCACGGGCCACACGCGTCACCTCGTCGGCGAACGCGGACAGCTGGTCGACCATCGTGTTGATGGTGCTCTTCAGCTCCAGGATCTCGCCCCGCGCGTCCACGGTGATCTTCTGCGACAGGTCGCCCTCGGCGACCGCCGTGGTGACCTGGGCGATGGAGCGGACCTGGCTGGTGAGGTTGCCCGCCATGTGGTTCACGGAGTCGGTCAGATCGCGCCAGACCCCGGCCACACCCGGCACTTGGGCCTGCCCGCCGAGCCGGCCCTCGCTGCCGACCTCACGGGCCACACGCGTGACCTCGTCGGCGAACGCGGACAGCTGGTCGACCATCGTGTTGACGGTCTCCTTCAGCTGGAGGATCTCGCCGCGGGCGGGCACGTCGATCTTCTGCGAGAGGTCGCCCTTGGCCACCGCCGTGGCCACCTGGGCGATGTCGCGGACCTGGGTGGTGAGGTTGCCGGCCATGGCGTTGACCGAGTCGGTCAGGTCGGCCCAGGTGCCCGAGACCCCCGGCACCTCCGCCTGCCCACCGAGGGTGCCCTCGGTGCCGACCTCGCGGGCCACCCGGGTGACCTCGGAGGTGAACACGGACAGCTGGTCCACCATGCCGTTGAAGACCTTGGCGATGTCGCCCATGAGCCCGTCGGCGTCGTCCGGCAGCCGGGTACCGAAGTCCCCGTCGCGTACGGCTGTCAGGCCGGCCAGCAGTCGTCGCAACTCCTGGTCGCCCGGCGCCGCATCGACGACGCCCGTGCTGTCGCTGGTCATGCGCACCCTCGTTCCGCTCCCCAAGAGCCCTCGGGAAACCGAGAACTCGGAACCCCCGGGCCGATGGGCGGCCCGGTTGTCGTGCATGTATCTCCGCATTCACGGACGTGTATGTGATGTGGAAATACGCCGCAGGTTAACCCACGTTTCAAGCCCTGAACAAAGCACGGGCCGCCGTCCTCGACAGAACAGCGGCGCCCCGCCACGAGACCCTCGGGCGACGCCCGGACAGCGGTCTACGGCAGTGCCGCACACACCCGGGCGAGCTCTGTTCCCGCCGCTGCCGGACGGATCTTCCGCAGGCTATGCCGCCGGTCCTCTTCTGTGAAGAAGACGTGGATTCGCCGAGGCGGCTCAGGAGAGGACGGCGGCATCGACCGAGTCCCGTAGCTCCAGGAGGCCGTCGACCCCGGTGATCTCACAGAGCCGTCGGAGCTGCGGTGACGGCGCGACCACGCGCAGGGTGCCGCCCTGGTGGGTGCGGATCAGCAGGTTCAGCAGCGTCGAGTCCGCGAAGGTGATGCCGGAGGCGTCCAGTACCACCTTCGACCCCTTCCTGACCGCGGCGTCCAGCGCGTCCGCCAATGGCGTGATCGAGTCCAAGTCGTAGGCGCCGCGGGCGACGACGACCGAGGCTCCGAGCCGTTCGTACTGCGACGGAGCGGTCCCCGGACGGACCGGCACGGGGGCCTGCTGCGGCAGTGGCTTGGCACCGGTGTCACGCGTGAGCGCGGGCATGCCGGCCTCGTCCCAGGGCACCTTCGGGCTCCTTCTGTGGCTCTCCCGGAAGGGAGCACGTCATCTGTTGCATGAAAAGTATGTCACGTATCTAGGTTCCGGCAACGGCATCCCCTAAAATGCTGCGCATGGTCGGAGTGCCCCAGTCCCACACCGGATGGACGTTCATCACCAGTCACGCGCGCGTCCTGGCAGCCATCGCAGACAACCCGAACGCCCGCATCCGCGACATCGCCGCCCGCTGCCGGCTCACGGAGCGCGCGGTCTCGCGGATCATCTCCGATCTGGAGCAGGACGGTTACCTGTCCCACACCCGGGACGGACGCACGAACAACTACCGCATCGAGCCCGACAAGGTGCTGCGCCACCCGGCCGAGGCAGGCCTGTCCGTGGCTTCCCTGCTCTCCCTGCTCGTCCAGGACGAGACGGACCGCATCAGGAAACCGGTCGCCCCGTAGCCGTCACCAAACCGGTTGCCCGCCGGCGCCGGGGTCTGTGCAATGGCCCGCATGGCCGAACACGAGTTCCCGGCGCGGCGGGACGACACGCAGCCGTACGTCCGGACCCTGCCCCTGGGCGATCCCGGCGAGTCCGTCCGGATCGGCGCCCTCGTCCCGCTGACCCGGCCCGGCTGGGTCCAGGCGGGCCGACACCTGCTCGCCGGGCTGGAATCGGCCGTTCGCGACGTCAATGACGGCGGCGGAGTCGCCGGGACACCGCTCGAACTCGTCGTCCGCGACACCGCGGCCGATCCGCGCAGGGCCGAGGCGGCCGTCGAGGAACTGGCCCGCCTCGGCGTGACGGCCCTGGCGGGCGAGTACCACAGTGTCGTCGCACGTGCCGCCGCCACCCGGGCCGACGCGCTCGGCCTGCCGTTCCTCTGCTCGTCGGCGGTTCTCGACGCGCTCACCGACCGGCCGACGGACTGGGTCGCACGCCTCTGCCCGCCGCAGTCCCGTGGCTGGCAGGTCTACGCGGACTTCCTCCTCGGCGCGGGCCGCGACCGGATCGCCGTGGCGGCCGAGCCGAGTCGCTACTGGGCGTCCGGGACGCGCCTTCTGCGGGAGTACGTCACTCCCCGCGGCGGCAGTGTCGTCGAACTCGACGCGCGCGCCCTCTCTCCCACCGCCCTGTGCGACGCGCTGGCCGGCCAGCGCGCGACGGTCCTCCTCGTGCTGGCCGGCCTTCCGGATCCGGCGGTGCCGATCGTCAGATCCGTCCGCCGCGACCGGCGCCTCGCCGGGCTCATGATCGGCGCTCCGGCCGGGCAGCCCGAGTTCGCCGAGTGGGCGGCGCGGCTGGGCCCCGACGGAGCCGGGATCCCGTTCCTGCGCTACCTCCCCGAGCGGCTCGCTCCCCTCGGTGAGCGCGTCGCGGCGGCCCTGCGCGAGCAGTTGGCCGAAGAGCCCTCCTTCGTCGCCTTCGAGGGCTACGACACGGTCACCCTCCTCGCCGAGGTGCTGCGCGCCCACGGCACGGACCGGTCGCGCATCGCGGCAGCCTGGCCGCGTGTCGCAGCCGGCGGCACGCGCGGGCGGATCCGGCTCTCCCGCGTGCCGGGCGTCGATGTGTGGCAGTGGGCCGGCGCCCCGGTCCAGGTCGTCGACCGGGATCCGGCGCGTCCCGAGCGACTGCGAGTCCTTCACACGGGCTGAGCCACGTCCGGGAGCCCCGGTCCGGCGCTCCCCGGCTACCCTGCGCCGCAGGAGGTCCTCCGCCCGGCACCGGGCTTCAGTCGTCGGCACCGAGGGCTTTGCTGTCCTGCGCGGCGGTGCGCCTCAGCGCGAGGGCCGCTATGTCGTCGCCGAGCCTTCCGCCGCTGTGCCGCAGCAGATCCGCGTGCAGCCGGTCGAGCAGCTCGCGGGGGTGCTCCGTGTCCTGCCGTCGCATCCAGTCCGGCAACGGGAAGAACCGGCCGGCGTGGTCCCGGGTCTCGGATACGCCATCCGTGTAGAGCAGCAACTGCTCGCCCGGGGCGAAGGGGACGATGTCGACCCAGTAGCGGTCACCGATGAGCGCTGCGAGGTTGAGGGGCGGGGAGGGGATGGTGGGCTCCAGGATCCGGACCTTCCCGCAATGCGCGATGAGCGGCGGAGGGTGCCCGCAGTTGAGGATCAGCAGACGGTCGCCGCTGTGCGGGATCTCGGCGAGGAGGGCCGTGGCGAAGTGCTCGGGCTGGTCCTGGACGGGGAATGCGGCGCTGTGGCGCGTGACGGTGGTCTCCAGGCGGTGGACGATGCCCCGCAGGTCCGGCTCGTCGTAGGCGGCCTCCCGGAAGCAGCTGATCACCGCCGAGGCCGCTCCCACCGCGGACAGGCCCTTGCCCCGTACGTCGCCTATGAGCAGCCTGACCCCGTGCGGTGTACCGATCGCCTCGTAGAAGTCGCCGCCGATCCTGGCCTGCTCCTGGGCCGCCAGATACAGCGATTCGATGTCGATGCCCTCGATGCGGCGCGGCAGCGGGCGTAGCAGCACCTTCTGGGCCGCGTCGGCGACGAGGCGGACCTGGAAGAGGGTCTCCTCCCGCTGAAGTCGGACATGACTGCCGTACGCGGCCGCCAAGGTGACGGCGATGATCGCGGCCGACGTGTACTGCGTTCCCAGATCGGTGTGGAAGAAGCTCAGGACGATCATGAGCAGGAAGCAGAACGCCCCCAGCACCACCGTGGGGAGCACGGGCCACATCGCGGCCGCGAGGGCCGGCGCGGCGGGCAGAAGGCGGCTGAAGGCGATCTCCCTGGGTGTGGAGAACGCCAGGCCGGCGATGAGGACGGTCAGGACCAGGGGCGACAGCCTGGCGGCTTCCCATCGGCCGCTGTAGGCGGGGCGACGGCGCCACAGCCGTGCAGACGAGATCACAAAAAGCATCATATCGACCTAATCGGGCATGGGGCGCGGGAGGATCATGCCCGCTGCGCGAGATGGCGCGGCCGACGGCCCTCTCCGCAGGGGCCGGGGCATGCGAGGCGCGGCCGCCCAGCCGCCCGAAGTCAGCCCGGCAAGGTCGGGCGCGCCCTGGCCACTCGGGATCACTGGTGTTAAAAAGGTCGCATGGCGAGTCTTTTCGCCCGTTTTCAACGCCTGTCGGTGAAGCGCCTGATCAGCAAGAGCACGCGGAGCGTGGCCGGGCAGGTGCTGGTTTTCCAGGTGGCCCTGGTGGTGCTGCTCGTAGCCTGCGGTGTCTTCGCCCTCATCCTGCAGTCGGAGCGGGACACCAGCGCCGAGGCACGGCGCCGCTCCACGGCCGTGGCGCAGACCTTCGCGCACTCACCGGGTGTGCGCGCGGCCTTGCGGACCCCCGACCCCAGCAAGATCCTCCAGCCGCTCACCGAAGCGGCACGCCGCGCCGCCGACGTCGATTTCATCGTGGTCATGGACACCGAGGGCATCCGCTACACCCACCCCTTGCCGGACCGCATCGGAAAGCGGTTCGTGGGCGAGATCGGACCGTCGCTGGCGGGGAAGGTCTACGTGGAGAGCGTGGACGGTCCGCTCGGTCGCGAGGTGCAGGCCACGGTGCCGGTCAAGGGCGCCGGCAGCGAGGTCGTCGGGCTGGTGTCGGCCGGGATGAAGGTCGAGAACGTCGAGAGTCAGCTGACCCGGCAACTACCGATCATCCTGGGCGCCGGGGCCGGAGCGCTCCTGCTGTCCATCGGCGTGACGGCGCTGCTGGGCAGGCGGCTGCGACGGCAGACGCACAGCCTGGCTCCGGACGAGATGACCCTGATGTACGAGCACCACGACACCGTGCTCCACTCCGTGCGGGAGGGGGTGCTGATCGTGGCCGCCGACGGGCGGCTGATGCTGGCGAACGACGAGGCCAGACGACTGCTGGACCTGCCCGTGGACATCGAGGGGCGACCCGTCCCGGAACTGCCCGGACTCGATCCCGAGCTGAAGGAGCTGCTCGCCTCCGGGCGCGAGGCCACCGACGAGGTGCACCTCGCAGGCGAGCGGCTGATCGCGGTCAACCAACGGCCCACGGGTCGCGCGGGCGGCCCCCGGGAAACGGTGGTGACCCTGCGCGACTCCACCGAGCTGCAGGCGGTGACGGGCCGGGCCGAGGTGGCACGGGAGCGGCTCAGGCTGCTGTACGACGCCGGACTCCACATCGGCACCACCCTGGACGTGCTGCGCACCGCCGACGAGTTGGCGCGGGTCCCCATCCCCCGCTTCGCGGACTTCGTCACCGTGGACCTGGCCGACGCCGTCCTGCACGGAGAGGAGCCGGCCCCCACGGGGACGGACATGCGGCGCGCGGCCGTGTCCGGCGTCGTGGACGACCATCCGCTCACCGAACAGGGCCGGCTGTTCGACTACCTTCCTGCCACGCCCCATGCGCGCGGCTACGGCAGCGGCCGATCCCAGCTGGTGAGCGATCTGCCCTCCGCCACGAGCTGGCGCTTGCAGGACCCGGAACGGGCCGAGGCCATCATCGACCACGGCATCCACTCCCTGATCACCGCCCCCATCCAGGCCCGTGGCGTCGTGCTGGGGATGGCCAGCTTCTGGCGCACGCGGCAGCACGAGCCCTTCAACGAGGAGGACGTGTCCCTGGCGGAGGAGCTCGTGGCCCGCGCCGCGATCAGCATCGACAACGCCCGCCGCTACACCCGCGAGCACGCCCTGGCCGTCACTCTCCAGCGCAGTCTGCTGCCGCAGGCCATGCCGGAGCAGAGCGCCCTCGACATCGCCTACCGCTACCTCCCCGCCCAGTCGGGCGTGGGCGGGGACTGGTTCGACGTGATCCCCATGCCGGGCAGCCGGGTGGCACTGGCCGTCGGCGACGTGGTCGGTCACGGCCTGCACGCCGCCGCCACGATGGGACGACTGCGTACCGCGGTGCACAACTTCTCCGCCCTGGACCTGCCCCCGGACGAGCTGCTGAGCCATCTGGACGACCTGGTCGGAACCATCGACCAGAACGAGACGGCGCAGAGCGCGGCGGGCGTCGTGGGCGCCACCTGCCTGTACGGGATCTACGACCCCGTGACGCGCCGCTACGTGATGGCGCGGGCGGGGCATCTGGCGCCGGCGCTGGTCCAGCCCGACGGGACCGTGACCTTCCCGGACGTGCCCGCCGGCCCGCCCCTGGGCCTCGGCGGTATGCCGTTCCGGACCGCCGAGCTGTGCCTCGCCGAGGGGACCCAGCTCGTCCTGTACACCGACGGCCTCATCGAGGACCGCAGGCGCGACCTGGACGTGGGAATGGAGCTGCTGCGCGACGCACTCACCGGCCACCCCGGCCGGCCGCCCGAGCAGACCTGTCAGGACGTGCTGGACCGTGTGCTCCCCGAGCGCCCCAAGGACGACGTCGCCCTGCTCGTCGCCCGCACGCGGCAGCTGCCGCCCGACCGGATCGCCGACTGGGACGTACCACCGGACCCCGCCGCCGTGGCGGGCATGCGGGACGCCGTGTCCCGCAGGCTCGAAGCGTGGGGCCTGTCGGAGCTCGGCTTCACCATGGAACTCATCCTCAGCGAGCTCATTACCAACGCCATCCGCTACGGCTCCGGGCCGATCCACGTGCGGCTGATCCGCGACCGTACGCTGATCTGCGAAGTGGCCGACGGCAGCAGCACCTCACCGCATCTGCGGTACGCCGCGTCGACGGACGAGGGTGGCCGGGGCCTGTTCCTGGTGTCGCAGATGGCCGAGCGCTGGGGCACCCGGTACACCCCGCAGGGCAAGGTGATCTGGGCGGAACAGGCCCTGCCCTAGGTGATCCGCCGGCCCGTCCCGGGACGGGCCGGCGGGGGCATGGGCGGTTCCGTGCGCTCAACCGCGCCGTACCGCACCGAGCTGGGCCCGGTGCAGGCCGGGGGCGGCGAACCGTTGCGCCACGGTGCGCAGGACGCGGGCCATCGCCTGGGCGGGCGGGGTGGCGGGGCGGGCCGTGGCGTGGGCCAGGAGGATGCGGCGGGTGGGAGCCGGTACGTCGGATGCGAAGGGCAGGAGCCGCACGTCGCTGCGGCGGCTGGTGAGGGCCAGGCGGGGGGCGAGGGCGATGCCCAGCCCGGCGGCGACCATGGCCTGTGCCTCCTGATAGTCGTGCGACGAGTAGGCGATCTGCGGCTCGAAGCCCGCCTGGCGACAGCTTCGGCGCAGGACGTCGGCGACGGGATGGTTGTCGGCGCGAATGATCCACTCCTGGTCGGCGAGGTCGCCCAGTCGCACGGCGGGATGGGTGCGCAGGGGTGAGTCGGCGGGGACGACCAGCACCGTGGGGTCGTCCAGGAGGTGGGTGAGGGAGAGCGCCGGATCGTCGAGGCGGTTCCACTCGTAGTCCCAGAGCAGCCCCTGCTCGACCTCGCCGGTGTGGAGCATCTCCCGGAGTTCCGCGAGGACTCCGGCGCGTACCTCGATACGGATTCCGGTGTGGCGGCGTCGGAAACGGGTGAGTGCGAGGGGCAGCAGGGACGCGCTCGCCGTGGGGAAGGAACCGAGCCGCAGCGTGCCCTGGTCGAGGGCCGTGAAGGAGTCCAAGTCGGCTTGTGCCGCGCGCAGTTCACGGCGGATCGCCTGACCTCGTCCGGCCAGCGCGGCACCCGCCGGGGTGGGGCGGATCCCGCGCGGCAGCCGCTCGATCAGAGGCTGTCCGGCTTCCTGCTCAAGCAGGGACATCTGCTGGGAGGCGGCAGAGGTGGTCATGCCCAGTGCCTCCGCCGCGGCGGTGAGCGACCCGCGTTCGGTGGCCTCGGTGAGCAGCAGCAGTCGGCGCACGTTCAGCATGCCTGCGACTCTAGGCGACTTTAGCTGAGCTAAACCCATGTGAAGCGAACTGCGATTGTTCCGAAGTCACGCCTCTGCGAAGGTCTCCGCAATCGCCGAGCGGTTCACCGGTCCGCCATGCGTCCGTAACCACCGCCTCGGCCTTTCCCTCCCCTCGTTGATCAAGGAAGAGCTCAGACGTGCACACTCCCGCGACCCTGGTGCGTGGCGGCACCAGCAAGTGCTGGCTGTTCAACCAGGTCGACGTCCCCGCCGGCCGTGGCGAACTGGAGAACCTGCTGGTCGCCGCGTACGGCGCCACCGATCCCGTGGAACTGGACGGCGTGGGCGGGGCCACCCCGACCACCTCGAAGGCGGCGGTGGTGAGCGCCTCCCCCGAACCCGGCGTGGACATCGACTATCTCTTCGCCCAGGTGGGCATCGGCACGGGCTCGGTCGAGTGGACGAGCAACTGCGGCAACTGCGCCACGGGGGTCGCGCTGTACGCGGTCGCGAAGGGCATGGTGGCGATCACCGGTGACCGGACTCGGGTGGTCATGCGCAACACCAACACCGGCGCGGTCCTCGAAGGGCTGGTGGACACCACCGGTGGCGTCGTACACCACTTCGGCCGCCAGACCGTACCCGGCACCCGTGCCGGCGGGGTCGCCGTCGGCCTCACCTTCCGCGATCCGGCCGGCGGCACCACCGGTTCACTGCTCCCCACCGGGCAGGCCGCGCAGGACCTGCCGGTCACTGACACAGATCCGGTACGGGTGAGCATGGTGGACGCCGGAGCACCCGTCGTCCTCATCGACGCCCTCGGCACCGGGCGTACCGGCGCCGAGTCACTGGAGCGGATGGGCACGGACGTGCCCTGGTTGCGGACCGTGCGGCACACCGCCGCACCGCTGATGGGGCTGCTCGAGCCCGGCGAAGAACCCGGCGACGCGGTGCCCAAGGTGGGCATGGTGGGCCCGCCGGTGCCGTACACCACCACGCTGGGGGAGCACATAGCGGCCGAGGACTACGACATCTCGGTGCGCATGCTCAGCATGAACGCCCCGCACCCCGCGATCGGCCTGACCTCAGCCGTCGCCGTCGCGGCGGCCGGTCTCGTCGAGGGCTCCGTGGTCGGCCGGACCGCGGGCGGCCCGAGTGAGGAATGGCTGCGTCTCGGCACACCCGCCGGCATCGTCGCGGTCCGCTGCACCGACGTACGGGACGGCCTGCCACGGCGGGTCACCGTGCAGCGCGCGGCACGGCTGCTCGCCGACGCCCGTATCTACGTCCCGGAAGCAGGACGCGTCCACGTCCCGGAAACAGGCCGCACGCAAGCCGCCTGAACTGACACCACCTCGGTCGGCCGGTCCCCCTGCCGTTCGCACCGGGATACCTCTCGCGCCCCCGGGGCGCGCCCCTCCCCATCGCACCAAGGACAAAGATGTCTGCTGAAGTGATCTCCATAGGCGCGCTGCTGGTGATGTTCGTGGTCGGCACGGTGCTGCCGATCAACCTGGGCATCCTCGCCTTCGTCGCCACCTTCGCCGTCGGCACCACCTCGCTCGGCCTCACCGAGGACGAGATCTTCGAGGGGTTCCCGGCGAAGCTCTTCGTCACCATCGTCGGGGTCACCTACCTGTTCTCCGTCGCCCGCCGCAACGGCACCATCGACCGGCTCGTCGCGGCCGGAGTACGGCTGGTGCGCGGCAAGGTCGCGCTCATCCCCTGGGTGCTGTTCCTGGTGGCCGCCCTGCTGACGGCGTTCGGCACCTTCACTCCCGCCGCGGTCGCGATCCTCGCGCCGATCGGCATGAACTTCGCCCACCGCTACAAGCTCAACCCGCTGGTCGTCGGCATGATGGTGATCAGCGGCGGACACGCGGGCGCGTTCTCCCCGCTCGCCGTGTCCGGTGCGCTGGTGCTCGGTCTGGTCGACAAGAGCGAACTCCAGGTCTCCGCCGTGACGTTGTTCACCGCCAGCTTCCTGATCAACCTGGTGCTCTCGGCACTCACCTACGTGCTGCTCGCCAAGCGCGCCGTCCCGGTGGCCGAGGGTTCCGGGGAAGCGGCCGAGGACGAGGACCCGGCCGTGTCCGGCAGGCCCGACTGGCGCCAGTGGCTCACCCTTGCCTGCCTGATGGCGCTCGTGGTCGGCGCTCTCGGCTTCCATCTGGAGATCGGCTTCCTGGCTCTGGCGGCCGGCGCCCTGCTGGCCCTGGTGGACATGAAGCGACAGGAGAAGGCCGTGGACGGCGTCAGCTGGTCCACCCTGCTGCTGGTCGCGGGCATGATGACCTACATCGCGATGCTGGAGAAGGCCGGCGTCATCGAGAACGTCTCCGAGCACGCGGCGGGCATGGGCGCCCCGGTCGTCGTCGCCCTGCTGCTGTGTTTCACCGTGGCCATCACGTCCGCCTTCGCCTCGTCCACGGCGATCCTCACCGCGATCATCCCGATCGCCGTACCGCTGCTGCTCTCCAGTCACCTCAGCGCCGCCGGACTGATCGCCGCTCTCGCCGTCTCCACAACGATCGTCGACACCTCGCCCTTCTCCACCAACGGCGCACTCATCCTCAGCAACGCCCGCGGGGTGGACCCCCGCCGCTTCTACCGCCAGGTCATCGGCTACACCGGCGGAATCGTCGCCCTCGGCCCGGTCGTCGCCTGGGGCACGCTGGTCCTCCCCTGGTCATAGGGAAGGACCCGTCGACACCCCATGAGCTGCGTCAGTGGGCCGTCTCCGAGGCCGCGCCACCCCGCCGGCACACGGCGTCGCGCAGGGATACCGTGCGCATGCGGGATGTCGACCCGGACCCGATGGGGGAGGATATATGCGGGAAGTACGCAGGATGAGCAAGGGGGAACGCCTGTGAGCAGCAGCCCTCCCGGCAAGCTGGGCTACGAGGACGCACCGCCCGACCGTACCGGCCAGGCCGAGGCCTTCGACGCCATCGGCGACCACTACGACGAGGCCTTCCCGCACAAGGAGGGGCAGGTCGCGGCCACCGAGTGGCTCGTGGACTCCCTGCCGGCCGGGTCCCGCGTGCTGGACCTGGGATGCGGCACCGGGCTGCCGACCTCCCGACAGCTGGCCGAGGCGGGTTTCGGGGTCGTCGGCGTCGACCTGTCGGGCGGAATGGTCGCCCTTGCGCGCCGGCACGTGCCCCACGGCACGTTCCACCAGGTGGACCTCGCTGATCTGCGGCCGGGAGGCCCCTGCGACCTCGGCCGGTTCGACGCGGTGGCCGCCTTCTTCTCCCTGCTCATGCTGCCGCGCGCCGAGATCCCCGTCGCCCTGCGGACCGTCCGCCATCTCCTGGTGCCGGACGGCCTGTTCGTCCTGTCGATGGTGGAGGCCGACGTGGACGACTTCACGATCCCCTTCCTCGGAAGGACCATCCGGGTGTCCGGATACCTGCGGGACGAGCTGAGGGAGACCGTCGAGGCGGCCGGCTTCGAGATCGTCGAGGAGGCCTCCTACACCTACGCACCCGCGAGCGCCGACGTGCCGCCCGAGGTGCAGATCTTCCTGCGCTGCAGGCGGCACGACTGACGGTTCCCCCTCCGCCCCCACCGGCAGGGGAACACCCGGACGGAAGCGACGCTGTGACGAAGCACCTGGGAGCTCATGAACACCCCGGCCGCCAGGCCAGGGCGAGCGGGCATGTCACGCCATCGCACCGGCCACAGCTTCTGGGACCGCAGACCGACCGGCTCCGCTACCTCGACGAGGCGACGCGCCGGATCGCCCGCGGCATCGGTCTCGACGAGACGTTGCACGAACTGTGCCGGGCGGCCGTGCCGGCCTTCGCCGACACGGCCTTCGTCCACCTGTCCGAACCGCTGCCGGTCGGGGACGAAGGTCCCGGCTCCCCCACCGTGCTGCGGCTGCACAGCACGGACCGGGCGCCGCCGAGGGGTCCGGCCGCCCGCGGGTCCGGTCTCCCCCCGGAGACCTCGGCGGACGTGAGACCGGCGGACGTCGTACGCCCGGCCGCCGACGGCCGGCTGGCCGAGCTGCTCCAAGCCGGGCGGCCCGTGCCGGGAGACGGCCCGGGAGTCGCTCCCGCCCTGACCGAGTTGCTGGGACCGGTGAGCGTTCCCGGAGCAGCACCACCCGGACCGCGGCTGATCATCGCCCCGCTGCACGGCCGCCGCCACGTCCTGGGCAGCGTCGTCCTCATCCGCCGCGCCGACCGGCCCGCCTTCACCGAAGACGACCTGCTCGTCGCCTCCCAGCTCGCCACCCACACCGCACTCGGCGTCGACAAGGCCGCGCTCTACCTCCGCGAGACATCGGTCGCCGCCGCGCTGCAGCGCACGATGCTCCCTCCGGCACTGCCGCAGCCGGCCGGAGTCCGGCTGGCCAGCCGTTACCTGCCCGCCTCGCGCGCCTCCCAGGTGGGCGGCGACTGGTACGACGCGATCCCGCTGCCCGGCAACCGTGTCGCGCTGGTGATCGGCGACGTCATGGGCCATTCCCTGACGTCGGCCGCCATCATGGGCCAGCTGCGCACCATCGTGCAGACCCTGGCCGGGCTCGACCTTCCTCCCGACGAGGTCCTGCACCACCTCGACGAACAGGCGGAGCGGCTGGGCAGCGAGCACATGGCGACCTGTCTGTACGCGATGTACGACCCGGTCCTGCATCGGCTGCTGGTCGCCAACGCCGGTCACCCACCCCCGGTGCTCCTCCACACGGACGGCCGGCGGGAGGTACTGCCGATCCCGCCCGGGGCTCCGATCGGCGTCGGCAGCGGTGTCTTCGAGTCCACCGAGACGCACGCGCCGTCCGGAGCGACCCTGCTGCTGTACACCGACGGGCTCGTCGAGTCCCGCGACTCGGATGTGCTGTCCGGTGTGGAGCGGTTGTGCGCACACCTGCGTGCCGACGCCGCCGGTTCGGGACGCCCGGCGCTGGAAGCGCTGTGCGACCAGGCACTCGGCTCGCTGGGCACGCGCGACCGCGACGACGACATCGCGCTGCTCGCGGCCCGGTTCGAGGGCATCCTGCCCGAGGCGGTGGCGTACTGGTACATGGCTCCACGCCCACAGACCGCGGGGCAGGCACGTCGGCTGACGCGAAGGACCCTGCACCACTGGGGCCTTGACACGATGGTGGAGCCGGCCGAGCTGCTCGTCAGCGAGGTGGTGGCGAACGCCGTGCGCTTCGCGTCCCGGCCGATCACCCTGCGCCTGCTGCGCACAGACGTACTCCGCTGCGAAGTGGGCGACGACTCACCGCAGGTGCCCAGGATGCGGCACGCCAGGCCGAGCGACGAGGGCGGCCGGGGACTGTTCCTGGTCGATCAGCTGGCGGAGCACTGGGGGGCGACCAGGGTGAGCACGGGCAAGGTCGTCTGGTTCGAGCAGGCACTGCCCGGCCGCGCCTGATCAGGAGCAGGTGCGGGCGTGAGCCGTGTCGCATCGGCACGGGTCGGACTTGCTATGCAACAAGTTGCATAGCACGATCGTCGTCATGGCGCTCGAACACGCGATCCTGGTGTCGCTCCTGGAGAAGCCGGGATCCGGCTATGAGCTGGCTCGGCGTTTCGATCGGTCCATCGGCTACTTCTGGACCGCGACCCACCAGCAGATCTATCGCGTACTGAAGCGCATGGAGAACGACGGCTGGGTCGAAGGCCGGGACGTCCCGCAGCAAGGCCGTCCGGACAAGAAGGAGTACGCCGTCGCCGACCTCGGCCGGGCCGCGCTGTCCTCGTGGTTGCACGATCCGATCGAGCCGGAGAGCGTCCGCCACGACCTGGCCGTGAAGATCAGGGGTGCCGCGTTCGACGACCCGGCCGCCCTGATCCGCGAGGTGGAGCGGCACCGGCATGCGCACCGGGACCGGCTGGCGCACTATCTGGCAGGCGAGGAGCGGGACTTCACGGGGGCCGCAGCGGGCGCGGCCGCTCCGGAAGCGCCACCGGACGCGGAGCGGGAGCTCCAGCACGTCGTACTGCGCGGCGGCATCGCGTACGAGCGGATGATGATCGGCTGGCTGGACGACGTGCTCGCCACGCTGGCCCGGTTCGGCCCGGGCCGCTGACCCGCGGCACCGCACGCGCCACACCTGCTTCTCCTCTCCGGCCGCCCTACCTCTCGATTTCCATCCGCCCACCAGCCGAAAGGGACCCTCACCATGGCTGACCAACTGCTCTTCAACCCGCGCACCTACGACCCCGCGCACTTCGACCCCGAGACGCGCCGCTTGCTGCGTGCCACCGTCGACTGGTTCGAGCAGCGCGGGAAGCGGCAGCTCATCGAGGACTACCGGACCCGCGCTTGGCTGGGTGACTTCCTCGCCTTCGCCGCGAAGGAGGGCCTGTTCGCCACCTTCCTGACGCCGTCGTCCAGTGCCGGGGAAGGGGAGCCGGACAAGCGGTGGGACACCGCCCGTATCGCCGCGCTCAACGAGATCCTCGGCTTCTACGGCCTGGACTACTGGTACGCCTGGCAGGTCACCATCCTCGGCCTCGGCCCGGTCTGGCAGAGCGACAACGCCGCCGCCCGCGCCCGTGCCGCGGAACTCCTCGCGCACGGAGAGGTGTTCGCGTTCGGCCTGTCCGAGAAGGCCCACGGCGCCGACATCTACTCCACCGACATGCTGCTCGAACCCGACGGCGACGGCGGCTTCCGCGCCACCGGCTCCAAGTACTACATCGGCAACGGCAACGCCGCCGGACTCGTCTCCGTCTTCGGCCGCCGCACCGACGTCGAGGGCCCCGAAGGTTACGTGTTCTTCGCCGCCGACAGCCGTCATCCGGCCTACCACCTGGTCAAGAACGTCGTCGACTCGTCCAAGTTCGTCAGCGAGTTCCGTCTGGAGGACTATCCCGTATCCTCCGACGACGTCCTGCACACCGGCCGCGCGGCCTTCGACGCCGCCCTCAACACGGTCAACGTCGGCAAGTTCAACCTGTGCACCGCCTCGATCGGCATCTGCGAACACGCGATGTACGAGGCCGTCACCCACGCCCACAACCGCGTTCTCTACGGCCGACCCGTCACCGCCTTCCCGCACGTGCGGCGCGAACTGACCGACGCGTACGTCAGGCTCGTCGGCATGAAGCTGTTCAGCGACCGTGCTGTCGACTACTTCCGCTCCGCCGGTCCGGACGACCGCCGCTACCTGCTCTTCAATCCGATGACGAAGATGAAGGTGACCACGGAGGGCGAGAAGGTCATCGACCTGATGTGGGACGTCATAGCCGCCAAGGGCTTCGAGAAGGACAACTACTTCAGCCAGGCGGCCGTGGAGATCCGCGGCCTGCCGAAGCTGGAGGGCACGGTCCACGTCAACCTGGCGCTGATCTTGAAGTTCATGCGCAACCACCTCCTCGACCCGGCCGAGTACCCGGAGGTGCCGACCCGTCTCGACGCGGCCGACGACGACTTCCTGTTCCGGCAGGGGCCGGCCCGAGGCCTGGGCTCGGTGCGCTTCCACGACTGGCGCCCGGCCTTCGAGGCGTACGCGCATCTTCCCAACGTCGCTCGCTTGCGTGAACAGGCCGACGCCCTCTGCGAGTTCGTCGCCGCAGCCGCCCCCGACGCGGAGCAGAGCCGCGACCTCGACCTCGTCCTCTCGGTCGGCCAGCTGTTCGCACTCGTCGTGCACGGGCAGCTCGTCCTGGAGCAGGCCGGCCTGACCGGACTCGACGAGGACGTACTCGACGAACTCTTCGCCGTGCTCGTAAGGGACTTCTCCGGGCACGCCGTCGAACTGCACGGCAAGGACTCGGCGACCGAGCAGCAGCAGGAGTGGGCGTTGGCCTCGGTCCGGCGGCCGGTCGTCGACGAGGCACGTACCGAGCGGGTCTGGCAGCGGGTGGAGGCGCTGTCCGGCACGTACGAGATGGCCCCGTAGACGCGCCCGTATGCACCGCCGGTGTCCTGGCCGCGGCCCGGACACCGGCTCCCCGCTCGAACGGCCCGGGTCCCACCGGGCGATTCGTCATCGCAACGGTGCAGATCGGCATGCCGGGTGGCCGTTGCGGCATGGAGCAGGTGACAGGCCAGGGAGCGAGGCTCTGAGCAGCCGCAACGAAAGGCGGCGGACTGCGAAGGAGCGATCTCATGGGCCGATACGATCTCGCCCTCATCGGGTTCGGCGGCGTCAACCGCGCGCTCGCCGAACTCGTGTCCCAGAGCGGGGACCGCCTGGCCAAGGAGCTGGGTTTCGCCCTGCGGGTGGTGGCGATCACCGATCTGCGGGCGGGTTCCCTGGTGGACACCGACGGCATCGACCTGGCGCCGCTGCTGGCCGCCGACCCCGGGGAGCTGAGCTTCGCGGGCCTGCCCGGCGGCAGTGCGGATCCGCGCAACGCGTGGGTGATCCGCGAGGTGCCTGCCGACATCGTCGTGGAGGCGACGTTCACCAACCCCACCGACGGCGAGCCCGCCCTCTCCCACGTGCGCTGGGCCCTGGAATCGGGCAAGCACGTGTGCACCACCAACAAGGGACCGGTCGCACTCGCCGGCCACGCACTGAAGCAGCTGGCCGCCGAGCGTGCTGTCAGCTTCGAGTTCGAGGGCTCGGTCCTCAGCGGCACTCCCGTCCTGCGCACCGCCGAGCGCATGTTCGACGGCCTGGAGATCACCGGCGTCCAGGGCGTCATGAACGGCACCTCGAACTACATCCTGGGCCGCCTCGAAGAGGGCGTCGAACTGCCGGCCGCCATCGCCGAAGCCCAGGACCTCGGGTACGCCGAAGCCGACCCCACCGCCGACATCGAGGGCCACGACGTCCAGCTCAAGGTCATGATCCTGGCCAACGTGGTACTCGGCGCCGACCTGCGCCGCGAGGACGTCTTCTGCGAGGGCATCTCGGCGATCACACCGAACGAAGTGCGGGACGCCGCCCGCAAGGGGCTGCGCTGGAAGCTGGTCGGCTCCGCCAGCCGCCGCGAGGACGGCGGCGTCGACGCCCGCGTCGCCCCGCTGGCCCTGCCGGCACACCATCCGCTGGCGGGGATCTCCGGCCCCCTCAACGCTGTCGCCTTCCACACCGACCTGCTGGGCACCGTCACGGTGTCCGGGCCCGGCGCCGGCCGTATCGAGACCGCCTATGCCCTGCTGTCGGACATCATCGCCATCCACCAGCGCCACGCGGACGACGACACCGCCCCCACGCGCCCCGGCCTCCAGGAGACACACCGTGTCTGAGACCATCGTCGCCCCCGGCGTCGGACTCGGCGCCGGCACGGTGCCCGTGCTCAACCCCTACACCGGCGAGGTCATCGCCTCGGTGCCCGCCGTCGACGCGGGCGCCGTCGGCGGCATCCTCCAGCAGGCCAGGTGCGGGCGCCGCACCGCGGCCGCGCTGTCCCGCGCCTGCCGGGCCGCGGTGCTGGAACGCGCCGCCCACCTGGTCGAGCGGCGCGCCGCGTCCTTCGCCCGGCTGATCGTCAGCGAGGCCGGCAAGACCATCGTCCAGGCCCGCAAGGAAGTCACCCGCGCGGTCAACACCCTGTCCCTGTCCGCGGCCGAGGCACGGCGCAACGCCGGTGAGGTCAGCCCCGGCGGGGCAAGGCATCGCCGCCGGACTTCCCCGAGATCGAGACGACCGCCGACCGCCTGGAGCTGGGCGGACGGTTCGGGATGGAGCACGACGAGTGGCTGCGCCGCCGCCGGCACACCCTGCTGCGCGGCTGGCACTGCGACCACGGCGCGCGCGTCGACCCGCCCGCCGCGACGATCCTGCGCGCCGAGACGGTACCGCCCTACGGCGGCGACACCGCCTGGTCCAACCTGGCGGCGGCGTACGCCGGACTCTCCGCGCCGCTCCGGCAGTTCGTCGACGGGCTGCGGGCCGAGCACCGGCTCGGCGTCGGCTACCAGCCACGGCCCGGCGACGACGCGTACGTCCGTCACCTGCTGGACCGCCAGGTCGCCTCGGTGCACCCCCTGGTGCGCGTCCACCCGGAGACGGGGGAGCGAATCCTGTACGTCAACGGCTACTACGTCGAGCAGATCGCCGGCCTCTCCCGGCCCGAGAGCGCCGCGGTCCTGGAGATGCTGCTGGAGCAGGCGGTCCGGCCCGAGTACACGGTCCGGTTCCGCTGGGAGCCGGGCAGCGTGGCGTTCTGGGACAACCGGGCCACGATGCACCTCGCCCCCGGCGACACCGCCCATCTCGACCATCCCCGGATCATGCACCGCGTGATGCTCGCCGGGGACGTGCCCGTCGGTGTGGACGGCACGGCGTCGGAGCCGATCACCGGCACCGCGCCGGGCCGCTGGTGACCCGGCCCGGCGGAAGGCGATGGTGGCACCGGCGTCAGAAGCCCGGCTGCCATCCCAGGGCCGGGCCCAGCTTCGTCGCCATGTCGGTGAGGATCTGGACGTAGTCCTCGTGCTCGAAGGTGAACGGCAGCGCGAACGCCACCTCCTCCACCTCCCGGAACGCGGCGTGCGCGTGCAGCCGTTCGGCGATCTCCGCCGAGGTGCCCACCAGATCCGGCGCGAACAGCAGCCGTGCCGGGCCCTGGGGCGAGGTCGTCCGGGGAGTGCGCTGGGCGGCGTACTCCTCGTAGCGTGCGCGCTGCTCGGGCGAGGCGCCGTCCGTGGGGATGACGACCAGGCCCTGCGAGACCCGGGCCGCCTCGCCGTCGGGGTGGGCGGCGCGGAAGGCGCGGATCTGCGCGAGCTGCATCTCCGCGAAGTCGTAGGGGCCCTCGGCCTCTTCGGCCTTGACGACACTGCTGGTGAGGAGGTTCATGCCGTGCTCGCCCGCCCACCGGGCCGACCGCAGGCTGCCGCCGCCGTACCACAGGCGGCTCCCCAAGCCGGGGGACTGAGGCTGCACCCGGTCGGAGAAGACCTCGAAGCCCTCGACCCCGCTGAAGTCCGTCACCGGCTCGCCCCGCACGGCCGCGAGCAGCCGCTCCACGCGCCCGTAGCCGAAGTCCTCCGCGCCGGCCGTGTCCGGGTAGAGCGCGCCCTTGACCTGGTCGAAGTGCAGGGGTGGGCCCACGCTCACGCCCGGGTTGAGCCGGCCGCCCGACAGCAGGTCCACGGTGGCCAGGTCCTCGGCCAGCCGCAGCGGGTTCTCCCAGCCGAGCGGGGTGACCGCCGTGCCCAGCTCGATGCGGCGGGTGCGCTGGGACGCCGCCGCCAGGACGGCGACCGGGGAGGAGATGCCGTACTGAAGATGCCGGTGACGCACCCACGCGCTGTCGAAACCGAGCCGCTCGCCCAGCTCGATGATCTCCAGCGTCGACTCGTGACCTCGGCGCGGATCCGCCGCGTCGAACAGTCCGATGGTCAGGAAGCCCAGCTTGCGCAGCGGTCGTGAGGTCGGCGGCATGAACCCTCCGTCATTGAAACTTCAATGGCCTGTGGTGTGTCAACTCCGCGGAGGCCCGTGCTGTTCCCGTTCCGTCCGGTCAGCGCAGCGGAATCGTCACCTCGTCCTCGACCGGCGGGTCGGCCTCCTGGGCGCGGTTGCCGGTGGCCGCGTAACAGCGCAGCCGGACCGACTCCGGGGAGACGTCCAGACGCAGGAAGCACTTGAAGAACGGCGGGCTGTACGTCGCCGAGCCCGGCGAGAACAGCGACGTGTAGATCTTCCGCACGGGCAGCCGGAACCGCTTCGCCTTGTCGGGGCGGCGGCCGGTGCCGAGCAGCCCCGCGACCAGGCGGACGCGCCGGGTGACGCGGGTCGAGGCGCCCGGTGTCCGAGTGGGCTTGATGCCGAGACGCTCGGCGATCACGGCCGTCGCCTCGGCCTCGGTGAGCGTGAAGAAGCGGCGCATCCGCAGCCGGCGGCCGTAGAGCCGGCTGTAGAAGGCCAGGGAGTCGCCGCGCAGCGGGTAGCAGCGGAAGTCCCCCTCGGTGACGCCGGCGACGTTGACGCGGGGGATCGTGTGGGTGGCGTGCATGAACGCGCCGCCCCCGCCCGCGACGACGTACTGGAGGGTGCGGCCGTCGTCCAGCCGCACCGGGTAGCGCTGGTAGTTGTGGATGTCGCCGCCGATCGCGGCCACGTAGTGGTGGTCCGGGTCGCGGACGATCGCGTCGACGGTCCCGCCCCCTTCGATGGCGCACGGCTCGCACCGGCCGTCCACGTACAGCGGCGAGCCGGTGACCAGGATCTTCGGGCGGGGCCCCCGGGAGACCGCGCGCAGCCAGGCGCCCTGCTCGGCGTCGAGGGCGCCGAGCAGACCCGTGTCGATGCCGACGATCCGCACCGGCCCGGCGTCGATCGCCCAGTACGGGCCCGGCTGGACGGCCTGCTGGTCGGCGGCGGAGCGTTGACTGCGCGCCTCGTCGAGGCGCCGGCCGTCGTCCGGGCCCGGCCGGTGCCACAGCAGCGACCGCAGCCAGGCCCGGGTGAGCGGGCGCGGCCGGGGCTCGGGCGACAGGGGCGGGGCGTCGTCGCAGAAGACGCGCATGAAGCCGCCGAGGTCCTCGTACCAGTCGTGGTTGCCGGGGATCGCGTAGATCGGCGCCGGGTAGTCGCGGTAGGGGCGGAAGAACTTGGTGTCGTAGTCGTCCGCACTGCCCACCGGGTAGATCACGTCACTGGCCAGCACGGCGAAGCGCGTGTCCTGACCGGCCCTCAGCAGGCCCGGCACCACGGCGTACTGGGGGTCGTCACCCTCACCGGTGTCACCGATGACCAGGAACGAGAACCGGTCCGGGTCGTCGCGCCGGATCACCTTGTCGGCCGGTGCGCCGAAGGCCGCCCGCTGCGCCACCCAACGGCTGCGCGTCCCGCCGGTCGGGTCCCCGAGCCAGGAGGCGAGCACGCCGTTGCGGGCGACCCACAGCATCCTGGGGTTCAGCCAGGAGATCTTCTCGGTCTTCAGGGGCATCAACCGCTGGTACGCGCCTCGTTCGGTGGTGCCCCAGCCGGCGCCTTCGGCGGTATCGCGTGAGGAGTCAGACACCGGTGCACGGTAACAACCGGCTCATGAACCGCCCCGAGGCGGGCTGTTCACCGTTCGCGCGCGGACGAGGCCGCTGCACGCCACGAAGGACGCCCCCCGGCCGGGGAGTTGACGGCCGGGGCTGCCCTGCGGGATGCGGCGGACCGCTCGCCCAGCACGAGCAGCGGATCGAACATCACCACGACCCCGGCCAGCAGCAGGAAGACGACCGGGCCCAGCAGCATCGGCAGCAGCAGGGACGTGGGTGAGTCGCCCTCCCAGGTCCCGCCGGTCATGTCGTGCACATGGACGCTGACGGCGGCCATGCCCGTGTAGTGCATCCCGGACACCGCCACGCCCATCACCAGGCTCGCCCCGAGGCTTGTCAGGAAGCCGCGGATGGTGACGGCCGCCCACAGCGCCGCCGTTGCGGCACCGATGGCGATCAGCACGGACAGCGCGACACCGACCGGGTCGTAACCGACCTCGCCGTTCAGCCGCATCGCCGCCATGCCGAGGTAGTGCATGCCCGCGACGCCCAGGCCGGTGAGCGCTCCCGCCACCGCCAGCGTGGCTCCGCTCGCGCCGCGGAGACCGACGATGAAGACGCCGACGCCCACCACGGCGACGGCCACGACGAGACTGAGCACCGTCGTGGCCGCGTCGTACCGGACCCGGGTCTCCTCCACGTGGAAGCCGATCATGGCGATGAAGTGCATCGTCCAGATGCCGCAACCGATGGAGGCGGCGCCTAACGCCAGCCAGCCCGCCCTGAAGGAACGCGCGTCGAGCAGCGAGCGCACGATGCACCGCAGCCCCAGCGCCCCTCCCAGACAGGCCATCAGATAGGCCGCCACCGGGGTCACCGCACCGTAGCGGAACCCGTCGACCGTGCCGTCCATGAGCCAACTCCCCCCGATTCATGGCTGGTTCTCAGCAAGGTCTACGCGCAGGGATCGCATGAGAGCAAGCCCTTACCGTCGGTAGGCGGGCAACTCCTCCTCAGCAGATCCCGATTGGGGTCAGAATGTACGCTTCAGCAGGTCGAGCAGCGCCGACCAGTGCCGCTCGGCGCCCTCCTGGTGGTACGAGGCGGTGTCGGCCTGGGTGAAACCGTGGGGCGCCCCCGTGTACACCTCGCACCGGTGGCGCACGCCCGCCGCCGTCAGAGCCTCCTCCAGGCGCTCGATCTGCTCCTCGGGCAGCGAGGGGTCCTGGTCGGCGTGGCCGAAGTACAGCTCGGCGGTGATCCTGCCGGCCACCAGGTGAGGGCTGTCCGGGGCGTCCGTGGCCAGCCGTCCGCCGTGGAAGCCGGCCGCGGCCGCGACCCGCTCCGGACAGGTGCCCGCCGTGAGCAGCGAGAGCCGGGCGCCCATGCAGTAGCCGGTCAGCGCGACCGGACCGTCGGCAACGGCCGGGCAACCGGCCAGCCAGCTCAGATACGCACCGGCGTCGCGCATCGCCAGGTCGGGCGTCAGAGCCTGCATGACCGGCACGATGCGCTCGAAGATCTCCGGGCGCGCCCCCGGGTCGATGAACTCGGGCAGGTCGAACAGCGGGGCGCGACCGTGCCGGTAGAACACGTTCGGCACCAGCACCGCGTAGCCCTCGGCGGCCAGCCGGTCCGCCATGGACCGCAGCTGCGGGCGCAGACCGAAGGCGTCCATGAAGACCAGGACCGCCGGGTGGGCGGCCCCGTCGGCGGGGTGGGCCAGATACGCGTCGGCGGTGCCGTCCCCGGTGGGGATGTCGACAGCGGTTCCCTGTACGGCCGTCATGGCTGGGCTGCCTCTCTGCGGGGTGGAAACCAGGAACCCGTCCGCGTGACCGGGCGGATCACGGGCATCGTGACACGCCCGTTCCCGGGGCAACTCGCCCGCCCCCGGCACGTGGTTGAACTGTGAACGGCCCTTGGTTCGCGTTTTACTCGAACCGCGAGGGGTCGCCCGCGCCGATCCGCACGATCTCGGCCTCCCCGCCGGAGAAGTCGACGACCGTCGTCGGCTCCGTCCCGCAGTCACCGGAGTCGACGACCCCGTCCAGCACGTGGTCGAGCAGGTCCTTGATCTCCCAGCCCTGTGTCATCGGCTCCTCCTCGCCGGGCAGCAGCAGCGTGCTGGACAGCAGCGGCTCCCCGAGCTCGGCGAGGAGGGCCTGCGTGACGACGTGGTCGGGGATGCGCACACCGACGGTCTTCTTCTTGGGGTGTTGCAGCACACGCGGCACCTCCTTCGTCGCGGGCAGGATGAACGTGTAGCTGCCCGGCGTCGACGCCTTGATCGCGCGGAACACGTCGTTGTCGATCCGCACGAACTGGCCGAGCTGGGCGAAGTCCTGGCACACGAGAGTGAAGTGGTGCCGGTCGTCCAGCTTGCGGATCGTACGGATCCGGTCGATGCCGTCACGACTGCCGAGGCGGCAGCCCAGTGCGTAACAGGAGTCCGTGGGGTACGCGACAAGAGCGTCGGCACGGATGCTGTCGGCGATCTGGCCGATGGTGCGGGCCTGGGGATTGTCGGGGTGCACGTCGTAGTACTTCGCCATCCACCGAGCTTATGCCGCCGGTCCGGGTCGGCGGCGCAGGAGGGGGCCGGGCCCGGGGACACGGGCCCCCGCCGTCCGGCGTCCGGGCCCGGCAGGAGAGCCCCGCGGACGTGAGGTAACGTCCCCGACCGGTGTGCCGAAGCGGCGCGAGAAGTGAGGGGAAGGCCCAGGTGGCTGGCCGAGAGGACGGGAACCGGCAGCAGGAGACGCAGCCCGGTACGGGCCCGGCGTGGGCGGCGGAACTGCTGGAGCATCTGCGCCCGGCCGGACGCGACGTCCGCAGAGTCGTCGCCTGGCTCTCCGGCACCGTGAGCGCGACCGTCGCCCTGCAGGACGCCGCCGGGAACCTCGTCGCCGGAAACCGGCTCCCCCTGGACGAGGACCTGGTCGCGGACATCACCGCCGGCCGGATCGCCTCCGCGGCCTGGCAGAGCCGCGAACGCCACCTGCGCCTGGTCAGGGTGGAGCACCCGTCCCACGCGTGCGTGCTCGCCGTCTCCCGGGACAGCCCCTTCGACCGGCGGGCCTCCGACATCGTCACCCACACCGCCCAGGTGATCGAGCTGCTGCTGACGGTGAACGATTCGAACGCGGCCGGGCACCGGCTGCGCCGGGCCACCGCCGACCTGCGCCTGGCGATCCTGCAACTGCTCATGGTCGAGGACACGATCGCCGCGCGCCGCGTCGCCGCGGGACTCTGGCCCGGCCTGCTCGACGCCGAGACGGCGAGCGTGTACGTCGTCGAGTCCGACCCCGCCGCACGCGACCGCATCGCCGAGGAGTGCCTGGACAGCACCCGGGAGGACGCCCTGGTCGTCCGCTGCCCGGCCATGGACGGCCACGTGATCGTCGTCGGCCCCCGGGAGGCCACGGGCGATGCCCTGCGGTCCCTGGTCCGGCGGCACCCCGGCCTCTTCCTCGGCGGCAGCGTCCGGCAGAGCCTCGCCCGGACCGCCACCTCCTACGGACAGGCCGTCAGCGCCCTCGCCGTCGCACACTTCCGGCCCGACAAGACGGCCGTCTACGCCGAGCGCACCCACCCCGAACGCCTCATGGACCCGGTGGCGCTGCGCGGCTGGACGTCCCGGGTGCTGCGGCCGCTGGACAGCCTGCCGCACCACACCCGCGCCGAACTCCTCGCCACCAGCCGGCTCGGCCTGGAGTTCACCGCAGTCAACGCCGCCAAGGTCCTCGGCGTCAGCCGCAACACCGTCCGCGCCCGTATGGAACGCGTCGAGACCCTGCTCGGCACCGACTTCACCGACCTCACGGCCCGGGCCGTCGTCCACCTGGCGCTCAACACCCAGATCGGCCTGCCCGACACCCCGCACGCCGACGGCACCGAGGACCCCGGGCTGGGGCTCGCCGACCTGCTGTCCGGTCCCACCGTGCGCACCTGGGCGCATGACCTGCTGGGCCGGCTGGACGCCGACACCAGGAACCCCCGCCGGACGCTGCGCACCTGGATCACCGCCGGCGGCAACGCCGAACGGGCCGCTCAGGCCCTCGGCGTGCACGCCCAGACCGTGCGCGAACACGTCCGCAGCGCCGAACCCGTCCTGGAACGCCAGCTTCTCGCCGCAGGCACCGACCTGTACGAGGTCGTGCTGGCGCACCTGGCCGTCGGCGACCTCGACCTGCCGGAACTCCGGCGCCCCGCATGAGCCGGTTCTCCGCCGGGACAACCGCTCGGCCGGGTCCGGACGGGACGAAACCGGGCCATCCGGACTCAGCTGTGCACGGGTGAGCCCCGCAGAGCATGCAGTGGGCATCGACACGGTTCACAAGGCCACAGCCCTGGACGTAGGTTCAACCAACAGCGGGGGCACGACCGGAACGGGGGACCGGTCGCGCTCCCGCGCGCTGCCCTCACACGGCGACGCCCGCCGGTGCGTCAGCCCCGCAGCCGCACCGGGATCTCCTGCCAGCCGAACGCGATGAACGACGGCACCTGCCGCAGACCCTCGTCGCCTTCGGCCAGGCGCAGGCCGGGGAACCGCTCGAACAGCGCCGGCAGCGCGGTCAGCGCCTCCAGCCGGGCCAGCGGCGCCCCGATGCAGCGGTGCACGCCGATCCCGAACGCCAGATGGTCGTCGGCGCCCCGCGCGGCGTCGAACCGGTCGGCATCCGGCCCGTAGCGCTCCGGATCGAGCCCCGCGGCGGCGTACGTCGTGATGATGGCGTCGCCGGCCGGGATCGTCACCCCACCGACGGCGAGGTCGGTGACGGCGAACCGCAGCGGCAGCGACGCGATCGACGGGTGCGCGCGCAAGGTCTCGTCGACGACCGCGTCCCAGCCGATCTCGCCCGAACGCACGGCCGCCAGCTGCCCCGGACTGCGGAGCAGGGCGACCACCGCGTTGCCTATCAGGTTCACCGTCGTCTCGAATCCGGCGCCGATCACCAGCAGGAGCGTGTACAGCAACTCCTCCTCGCTCAGCCGGTCGCCGTCCTCGTCCCGGACCCGGATCAGCTCCGTCGTCATGTCGTCCCCGGGGTGCGCGGCCCGGTGCGCGATCAGCGCGGGCAGCACCGTCCCGATCTGCCGCTGCACGGACGCCGCGCGCTCCGGGCTCGGGTCGGAGGTGTCCATGAGGGCCGCGATGAGCCGGCTGGTGTCCTCCCACAACTCCTCCGGCACGCCCATCAGTTCGCAGATCATCCGCATCGGCAGCGGATGGGCGAGCCCCGCCTTGACGTCGACGACCTCACCGTCGGCCGCCTCCAGCGCGGCCAGCAGCTCCGCCGTGATCGCCTCCACCCGGGGCCGCATCGCCTCGGTGCGCCGGTGCGTGAAGCTGGGCGCGACCAGCTTGCGCAGCCGGGTGTGGTCCGGGCCGTAGGCGGACAGCATGTTGACCACGCCGACCCAGCCCAGGATCCAGCCCCAGGAGGGGTGTTCACCGATCTCGGGCCAGAGCCGCCAGTGCAGCCGCGGGTCCTTGCTGACCCGCGGGTCGAGGATGAGCTCCTTCAGCGTGTCGTAGCGCGTCGGCGCCCAGGCGGGGACACCGCCGGGCAGCTCCACCGGCACGACCGGGCCGAGCCCGCGCAGCCGGGCACTCTCGGCGGCGATGTCGGCTCCTAACGGGTCCAGGGCGATGCGGTCGGTCACGGTCACGGTCGTCCTCCAGGCTGGTCGGGGGAGCGGGGGCTGAAACGGACGGGCAGCGCGGTCAGCGAGCGGTGGAACGGCCCGGGGCGCCACGTCAGGCGCTCGCGCGGCAGCACGGGTTCGAGGTCGGGCAGCCACTGGGTGAGCCGTTCGATCGCCTCGGTGGCGATGAGCAGGGTGTGCTGCTTGACGGGGCAGGCGTGCGGGCCCGCCGACCAGGACAGGTGCGAGGCGTCGGACGGCTGCCGGGCCGCCCCGCGCTCCCGCTCGGCCGCTTCGGCAAGCGCCCCGTAGGAGATCACCACCGGTACAGCGGCCCTGATCCGGGCCCCGTGGAAGGAGACGGCCGTACGGGCGTAGTGGATGCCGTAGTTGGCGAGCGGCGTCTCGTGGTGCAGGACCTCCAGTACCGCGTCCGTCACCGGGCGGGCGCCGCTGGTGAGTGTCGAGTAGTAGGCCGGGTTGCCCAGGATCCGGGACAGCGCGTTGGACACCAGGTTGGCCGTCGGCTCGTGCCCCGCGCCGAGGGTGAGGAACACCTGCCAGGTGACCTCCTCGGGCGTCAGCCCCGCCGGGTGGTCCAGCAACCAGCTCGGCAGGTCGTCGCCGCGCCGTTCGGTCTTGGCGGTGATCAGCTCCAGCACGTACCCGCCGAACTCGGCCTCGCCCTGCGCCGCCCGGGCGCCGCCCTCGATCAGCCTGCCCAGCGCGGCGTTCAGCCGGTCGCTCGCGCTGTCCGGCAGCCCGAACAGGCTGTTGAACACCAGCGCCATCAGCGGCCGGGTGAACTCGCCCACCAGGTCGGCCTCGCCGCGCGGCCCGATCCGGCTCACCAGCAGGTGCACCGCCCGGTGCACCCGGGCCCGCAGATCGTGCGGCTCCACCAGGTCGAAGGCGTCGATGAGCGAGGTGCGGTAGCGCAGGTGGGAGCCACCGTCGGCGAACAGGGTGTTGGGCCGCCAGCGCATCATGCCCAGCACCGGCGAGTCGTCGGGGACGGTCGCCTCCCACGGCCGGGGATCGTGCGAGAACGTCTCCGTGTCGTGCAACAGCTCCAGCGCCGCCCGTCGGTCGGTGACGACGTACGCCGGGACACCGGGCGCCAGTTCCGCCCAGCCGACCGGCCCGTGGGCGCGCAGGGCGGCGTAGTAGGGGTGGGGATCGCGGGCGAAGCCGTCCTCCCACAGGCGGACGGGCACGGCGAGGGGGAAGGCCTGCTCGGTGGGGGACGGGTGGGTCACCGGGGCTCCGGGGGAGGGTTGTGGTCGATCAGGTGCTGCACCAGCGCCAGCAGGGCGTCGACCGAGGAGTCCGCCTCCCGCGCGTCGCAGGTCACCATCGGGGTCATGGGCTCCAGGTCCAGGGCGGCGCGCAGTTGGTCGGGCGTGTGGTGGCGGGGGGCGTCCGGGAAGCTGTTGAAGGCGACCGCGTACGGCAGTCCGGTCTCCTCCACCAGCTCCAGCACGTCGAACGAGGCGTCGATCCGGCGGGCGTCGACCAGCACGAGCGCGCCGAGCGCCCCGTAGGCGATGTCGTCCCACAGCGGCCGGAACCGCTCCTGGCCGGGCGTGCCGAACAGGTACAGCACGATGCCGCCCGGCAGGCTGATCCGGCCGAAGTCGACGGCGACCGTGGTGGTCGACTTGTCCCGTACGCCGGAGAGGTCGTCGACCCCCGCGGAGGCCTCGGTGAGCTGCTCTTCTGTGTGCAGCGGGCGGATCTCGGAGACGGAGCGGATCAGGGTGGTCTTGCCCACCCCGAACGGCCCGGCGATCAGGATCTTCACCAAGTCCTGGGCGGTGTCGGGGAGATGGACGTCCGTACCGCCGGACCGGTCGTCAACGGTGCTTGAGGTCGCGGAGGCCATCGGCCACTCTTTTCAGCAGGTCGGGGTCGAAGCGCCGGGCGCGCGGGATCGGCGCGCGGGCCAGAATCAGGCCGCGGTCGAGGAGGTCGGCGGCCAGCACGAGCACCGCGGAGACGGGCAGCCGCAGCAGGGCGGCGGCCTCCAGCACCGTCAACGACCCGTACTCCAGCTCCTCCAGCAGGGCCGCCTGGGCGGCGGGCAGTCCCGCGGGGGCCGGCTCACCGCTGCCGGTGAGGACGGACAGCCGCTCCAGATGGGCACGGCTGGGCCGCGCCACCCCGCCGGTCGACAGGTACGCGGGAACCAGGGGACGGCCGCCTCGGCGGCCCGTCATGCCGGCGTGTCGCCGTCGGCACCTCGGGGCCCGGCGGCCATGGCCTTCTCGCCCAGCCGCGCCACCTGCGAGTGCACCCGGTGGGCGAGCAGGTCCAGTCGCACCTCGGGATCGCCGTACGCGGCGACGCAGGTGCCGTGGTCCGTCGGCACGATGAGCACATAGCCGTGGTCCGACTCGATGACGACCTGCCGGATCTCGGCCCGGTCGGTGTCGGCGAACGCCGCCGCCGCGGTACGGCAGGCGCCCTGCACGGTGCTGGTGATCGCCGCGACCCGCTCGGCCGACGGCCGCGACAGCGCGTCGGTGTAGCCCGTGACGAGTCCGTCCCTGGTCAGCAGGGCGGCGGCCACGACGTGCGGCACCTCCAGGACCGGTTCGAGCACCCATGCCGTGTCCCCCGTTGCGCGGCTGGTCATCGAGCCGTTCCCCCTTCGTCGTCGTTGCTGTGGGCGTCCTCGGACGCCGGGTCGGCCGTGGTCACGGCCGGGGCACCCTCAGGTACGGCTGGGACGGCGCCGGTGTTCGACCCGGCGGCGAACCGCGCCGCCGCGGTACCCGACTGGAGGGCGCCGAGGGCGGCGGCGGACTCCTCGGGGCGGCGCGGGCGGCGCTGGGGCGGGCCTTCGGCCGCGGCGGGG
>NZ_WWIC01000323.1:0-11835 GCF_009872555.1 Streptomyces sp. SID5643 | reverse complement strand
GTCCAGGACGGGCTTCTCGTGGCCGACGAGCGCCACCCGGGCCCCGCGCCGGGCGGCCTCGCGGGCCAGTGCCGCGCCCACGCCGCGGGCGGCCCCGGTGACGACGACGGTGCGCTCGGCGAGCGGGCTGCTGTTCATGGGCTGCACTTCCTTACGGAGCCGGACCCTTCCGGGCGGGGCCGGGTCAGCGCCTGGCTCCGGTGCGGTCGCGTTGGGCGAGGAGCCGCTGGGCGCGGGCCAGACCGGGGGGCCGGTTGCGGCGCAGGGCGGCCCGGGCGGCGTTGGCCCCGGGCGCGCCGTGCACCCCGCCGCCGGGGTGGGCTCCGGAGGAGGCGAGGTACAGGCCGGGCACCGGGGTCTCCGGACGGCCGGTGCCGGGCAGCGGGCGGAAGACGAGCTGCTGGTGCATCGCGGTGGTGCCCCCGTTGATGGCGCCGCCCGCGAGGTTGCCGTCGAGCGCCTCCAGGGTCGGGGGCGCCAGGATGCGCCGTCCTCGGATGCGGGAGCGGAAGCCGGGCGCGAAGCGCTCCACCTGGCGTTCGACGCGGTCGGCCATGAGCTCCTGGTCCTTGGTGTCCCAGCGGCCGGTGACGCCCTCGTCGGCTGCGTCCGCGCGGATCTCGTGGGGGACGTGCGTGTAGGCCCAGGCCGATTCGGTGCCCTGCGGGGAGCGGGTGGCGTCGGAGGTGGTCATCTGGCCGAAGATCAGGAACGGCCGGTCCGGGACCTGCCGCATGGCGATCTGCGCGGCGAAGCGGGTGAGTTCGTCCATGCCGTCGGCCAGGTGCACGGTTCCGGCCCGGGACGCCGGCTCTGCCTGCCAGGGCACCGGGCCGTCGAGCGCCCAGTCGACCTTGAACGTGGCGAAGTCCCACTGGAAGCGCCGCAGGTCGTCCAGGAGCTGCGCGGGCAGGTGCTCGGGGTCGAGAAGGCCGCCGTACAGGGCGGGCACCGACACGTCCGCCAGCACCGCGCGGCGGGCCGGTACCGCGTCCCCGCCCGCCGTGCGCACGCCCACGGCCCGTCCGCCGCGCACGACGACGTGCTCGACGCGCTGCCCGCAGCGCACCCGCCCGCCCAGGGTCTCCAGCCGCCGGACCAGGGCGGAGGTCAGCGCGCCGGAGCCGCCGACCGGGACCGGGAAGCCGTAGGTCTGGCCCAGCATGGTCATCAGCCAGCCGAAGCCGCCGCTGCCCGCGGACTCGGGGGCGAGGTCCGCGTGCAGGGCGTTGCCGGCCAGCAGCAGGCGGCCGCCCGCGCCGCGGAACTCCTCCTCCCCGAGGCGCCGCACCGGCAGCACCAGGGACCGGGCCATGCGCAGTCCGCCCGCCGCCCGCAGCCGCAGCGCCAGCCGCGCCGTGGCGCGCACGGGCGGGAACGGGGTGAACAGGGCCTGAAGGAGGCCGGGGCGCAGGCTCTGCCACACGTCGTGCAGCCGCCGCCAGGCCGCTCCGTCGCCCGGCTCGAAGGTGTCGAGGGACGCGGCGGTGGTGCCGATGTTCCGGTCCAGGACGGCGCAGCTGCCGTCGGTGAGGGGGTGGGCCAGCACGCTGGGCGCGTGGCTCCAGCGCAGTCCGTGCTCCTCGGGGTGGAGGGCGGCCAGGACGGGCGAGGCGGCCGCGAGGGGGTAGAAGGAGCTGAACAGGTCGTTGACGAAGTCGGGGTCGACACCGCGGTCGTGGCGTACGGCGCCCCCCGGTTCGGGCTGCTCCTCCAGCACCTCCACGCTCCATCCGGCGTCCGCGAGGACATTGGCGGCGACCAGTCCGTTGGGGCCCGCGCCGATCACCACGGCGTCAGGCATGGCCGGCTCCGTCCGCCTCGGATCCCACGGTCACCTGGCCCAGCGGGCGGCGGCGGCCGCTGCCCGGAGTCCGTGCCTCGGCCTCGCAGAGCCTGGCCAGGCGGGCCAGCATCGTGCGGTGGCGCAGCTGGATCAGCGCTTCGAAGCCGACGTTGTGCAGCCGGCCGCCCGCGCCCCGCAGAGGGTGCTCGTCCACGATCACCAGGCAGTGCTCGCCCCAGGGCCGCAGCTCGATGGCGATGCGTGCCGTGCCCAGCGCACCGGCGTGGGCCTCCAGCTCCAGCCGGCTGCCCTCCTCGCAGTGGCGGACGACGGTCTCGTTGTCGAGCCGCAGGGGTCCGAGCCGGATCTCGTAGTGGATGGCCGCGCCGGTGCGGGGCCACTGGCCGCGCACGGGGTGGGACTCGGCGGTCCCCACCACCCACTCCGCGTAGCGGTGGCCGTCGGCGAGGACGTCCCACACGGCGCCCGGGCCGACTCGGATCAGGTGATGGCGTACGGCCACGGATGCCTCCTGGTGCCTCGACCGGTCGTCCGTCGTCCACCCCGAGTGCCCCGCGGCCCCGTGTTCAACAGCGCGGAGTGCCGAGGGTTCGGCCGGGCAACCGTCGTGGTCCGCCGTGCGTCCGACTCTGCGGGGTGCCGGGCGGCACACGCGACGGGGGGAGCCGGCGATGACACGGTCGGGCAGGGCGCGGTGGTGGATGCTGCGGTCGCTGGCGCTGCTGGTTCTCATGGGGGGTGCCGGGCTCGTCTTCGCCTGGGCCGAACCTCCGGAGTGGACCATGGGTGTGCCTGTCGTTCTCTGGCTGATGGTCGACGACGTGCTGCGTCACCGGGCCAAGAAGCGCGAGGCGGGTCCCGGGCGAACCGGCTGAGAGCGCTCTCGCGCGGACCCTCGCGTCGCGCCGTCGTCCGCAACTCCCGCGCAGCCCGCCATCCGCAACTCCCCCAGCTCACCGGGCGTTCAAGCTGTGCACACACCACGACCTCAGCACTTTTCCTGGCTTTACCTCTTGACGCCCCGGACGCCGTGGAGCACATTGACGGCACTTTGAGAGCGCTCTCACCCCTTCCCGAGAGGCCCCCACATGAGCGGAACCTCAAGCACTCCCCGCAGACCCCGCCCCTTCCGGCGGGCGTTCGTCGCCGTCGTCAGCACCCTCGGCCTCGCGGCGGCCGCCTCCGCGGTCGCCACCCCGTCCGCGAACGCCTCCGCGCCGCCGCCCCCGTCGGGCTGGACGCAGGTGTTCGTGGACGACTTCAACGGCGCCGCCGGCTCCGGCGTCAACACCGCCGACTGGCAGTACGCGACGGGCAAGGGCTATCCCGGCGGTCCCGCCAACTGGGGCACCGGCGAGATCGAGACGATGACGAACAGCACGGCCAACGTCGCGCTCGACGGCAACGGCAACCTCCGGATCACGCCCCGGCGGGACGCCGCCGGCAACTGGACCTCCGGCCGAATCGAGACCAACCGCACCGACTTCCAGCCCCCGGCCGGCGGCAAGCTCCGCGTCGAGTCACGCATCCAGGTGCCGAACGTCACCGGGGCGGCCGCCAAGGGCTACTGGCCGGCGTTCTGGATGCTGGGCGCGCCGTACCGCGGCAACTACTGGAACTGGCCGGCGGTCGGCGAGCTGGACATCATGGAGAACACCCAGGGCATGAACACGGTGTTCGCGACGATGCACTGCGGTACGTCCCCGGGCGGCCCCTGCAACGAGACCAGCGGCATCGGCGGATCGACGACCTGTCAGGGCACTTCCTGCCAGGCCGGCTTCCACACGTACCGGATGGAGTGGGACCGCTCGACGAGCGTCGAGGAGATCCGCTTCTCCCTCGACGGCGTCACCTTCCACACCGTGCGCGCCAACCAGGTCGACGCGACCACGTGGAAGAACGCCACCGGCCACGGCTTCTTCATCATCCTGAACGTCGCGATGGGCGGCGGCTTCCCCGATGCCTTCGGTGGCGGCCCGGACGCCGGGACGCAGCCGGGTCACGCGATGGTCGTCGACTACGTCCAGGTGCTGTCGTCCGGCGGCGGCACCACACCCCCGCCGACCGGGAACCGGGACGCCTACTCCGCCATCCAGGCCGAGTCCTACGACGGCCAGTCCGGCGTGATCACCGAGACGACGGCCGACACCGGCGGCGGGCAGAACGTCGGCGCGCTCGCAGGCGGCGACTGGCTGCACTTCAAGGGCGTGAACTTCGGCTCCACGGCGGCCCGGCAGTTCAGCGCCCGGGTCGCGAGCGGCGCGGCGGGCGGCGTCAGCGGGCTGGTCGAGGTCCGGCTGGACAGCCGCAGCAACGCGCCTGTGGGGAGCTTCGCGGTGGGCAGCACCGGGGGCTGGCAGTCGTGGCGGACCGTCCCGGCGAACATCAGCGGCGTGACCGGCACGCACGACGTGTATCTGACCTTCACCAGCGGGCAGCCCGCGGACTTCGTGAACGTCAACTGGTTCACCTTCGGGCACTGACCACGTACGAAGAGGGGCTCCACGCGCGCGTGGAGCCCCTCTTCTGCGCCTTCAGCGCAGCTCCGCCCGGAAGGCCGCCGGGGTCTGGTCCGTGTGTTGGTGGAAGAACTTGGAGAAGTTGGCGGCGTCGGGGAAGCCGACCGCCGCGCCGACCCGGCCGATCGGCAGTTCGGTGTGGGCGAGGAGCCGCTTGGCCTCCAGGACGACACGCTTGTCGATGAAGGCCTTGGGAGTCTCGCCGGTCGCGGCGCGCACCGCGCGGACCAGGGTGCGGCGGGAGTAGCCGAGCGCGTCGGCGTAGGCGCTGACGCTGTGGTTGGTGGCGAAGTCCCGCTCCACGGCGTCCCGGAAGAGGGTGAAGGTGGAGTCGGTCCGCCGGTGCAGGGCCGGGGCCGAACGCGCCGCGAGATCGGCGAGCCGCAGCAGGAACGCCGACAGCGTATGGCGCAGGACGGCGGTGTGCAGGCTCGGCGGGAGGGTGTCCGCGTCCTCGTACTCGCGCCGCAGCTGGGCGAGCGCGGCCTGAAGACCGGCGAGTTGAGCCGCGTCGGGGCGCAGCAGCGGCGGCAGGTCGTAGCGGTAGAGGCCGGTGGCCTCCACGGTCGAGCGGGGCAGGAAGCCGGGCTGCATGGTCAGCGCGGTTCCGCGGTACTCGCCGGTGCGCGAGAACCGGTGGACCTGCCCCGGGCGGATCCACAGCAGGTCCCCGGCCGTGGCCTCGTGCTCGGTGAAGTCGACCATGTGCCGGACCGGGCCCGCGCCGAACAGCATCACGACGTGGAAGTCGATGCGGTGCACGCGCTCCAGGGGGGCGTCGGCGTGCCAGGTGCGGCCGGCCCCCATCGGTCCGACCTGCATGCCCACGCCGCCGACGCTGAGTTCGACCGGGAAGGGGAAGGTATCGATCCCGTCGCCGCCTTCGATGTTTCTGTCCGCCATATCCGCCTTGTACCGCCCCGTTCGTGCGCCCTGCCGCCGGTGGTGTCCCACTTTCACCACAGGCTGGCACACGCCGACCTTCCACCGTAAAAGTCAGACTTTTAGTTTTGAACGCGTCAGACCAGCCACTCCGCTCCGAGCGAGGACTTCTTGAAGATGAGCACGCAGACAGCGGACAGTTTCGAATGGACCGAACTCGACCGGCGTGCCGTCGACACCGCGCGTCTCCTCGCGGCCGATGCCGTGCAGCGGGTGGGCAACGGACACCCGGGCACCGCGATGAGTCTGGCTCCGGCCGCCTACACGATCTTTCAGAAGGTGATGCGGCACGATCCCGCCGATCCCGAGTGGAGCGGCCGTGACCGCTTCGTCCTGTCCCCCGGCCACACCTCGCTGACCCTCTACACGCAGCTCTACCTCGCGGGCTACGAGCTGGACCTGGACGACCTGAAGGCGTTCCGCACGCACGGCTCCAAGACGCCGGGCCACCCCGAGTACGGTCACACCGCGGGGGTGGAAACCACCACGGGCCCGCTCGGCCAGGGCGTCGCGAACGCCGTCGGCATGGCGATGGCCGCCCGTTACGAGCGCGGCCTGTTCGATCCGGACGCCCCCGGCGGCGACTCACCCTTCGACCACACCGTCTGGGCGATCGTCTCCGACGGCGACCTCCAGGAGGGCGTCTCCGCGGAGGCCTCCTCGCTCGCCGGCCACCAGCGGCTCGGCAACCTGGTCCTCCTCTACGACGACAACCACATCTCCATCGAGGGCGACACCGCCACCGCCTTCTCCGAGGACGTGCTGAAGCGCTACGAGGCGTACGGCTGGCACGTGCAGCGGATCGAGCCGCAGGAGGACGGCGACGTCGACGTACGCGCACTGTACGCGGCCCTGCGGGCGGCGCAGGCGGAGACCGAGCGCCCCTCGATCATCGCGATGCGCACGATCATCGCCTGGCCGGCCCCGAACGCGCGGAACACCGAGGCCTCGCACGGCTCGGCGCTCGGCGAGGACGAGGTCGCCGCCACCAAGCGCCTGCTCGGCTTCGACCCGGAGCGGTCGTTCGAGGTCGCCGACGAGGTGCTGGCCCACACCCGCCGGGCCCTGGACCGGGGCGCCGAGGCGCACGCCGCCTGGGACAAGCGGATCGCCGCCTGGCGGGGCGACAACCCGGAGCGGGCCGCCACGTTCGACCGTGTCAGCAAGGGTGAGCTGCCCGAGGGCTGGCAGGACGCCCTGCCGGTGTTCGAGCCCGGCAAGACGGTCGCCACCCGCGCCGCCTCCGGCAAGGTCCTCCAGGCGCTCGGCCCGGTCGTGCCCGAGCTGTGGGGCGGTTCCGCCGACCTGGCCGGCTCGAACAACACCACCATCGACAAGACCAGTTCGTTCCTCCCGGCGGACAACCCGCTGCCGGAGGCCGATCCGTACGGCCGCACCGTCCACTTCGGCATCCGCGAGTTCTCCATGGCCGCGGAGATGAACGGCATCGCCCTCCACGGCAACACCCGCATCTACGGCGGCACCTTCCTGGTCTTCTCCGACTACATGCGCAACGCGGTGCGGATGTCCGCCCTGATGCAGCTGCCGGTGACGTACGTGTGGACGCACGACTCCATCGGCCTCGGCGAGGACGGCCCGACCCACCAGCCGGTGGAGCACCTGGCCGCGCTGCGGGCCATCCCGGGCCTGAACGTCGTACGTCCCGCCGACGCAGGCGAGACCGCGGTCGTCTGGGCCGAGATCCTGAAGCGGCACAGCACCGCCCCGGCCCCGCACGGCCTCGCGCTCACCCGCCAGGGCGTGCCCACGTACGAGGCGGACCCGGACGCGGCGCGCGGCGGTTACGTGCGGTTCGAGGCGGAGGGCGGCATCCCGCAGGTGATCCTGATCGCGACCGGTTCCGAGGTGCACGTCGCCGCCGGGGCGCGCGAGCTCCTCCAGGGCGCCGGTGTGCCCACCCGTGTCGTGTCGATGCCGTCCGTGGAGTGGTTCGAGGAGCAGCCGCGTTCGTACCGCGACGCCGTGCTTCCGCCGTCCGTGCGGGCCCGGGTCGCCGTCGAGGCCGGGATCGGCCTGACCTGGCACCGGTTCGTCGGGGACGCGGGACGCATCGTCTCCCTGGAGCACTTCGGCGCCTCCGCCGACGCGAAGACCCTGTTCGCCGAGTACGGCTTCACCCCCGAGAACGTCGTCGCCGCCGCGCGGGAATCCCTCACCGCCGCCCGCGGCTGATCCGAACGCCCCGAAAGAAGATGATGACTGTGACCGAAGCGACCGCGACCGCGGGAGCACTCAAACGCCTGTCCGACGAGGGCGTGTCGATCTGGCTCGACGACCTGTCGCGCCGGCGGATCGAGTCCGGCGGCCTGGCCGGGCTCGTCGCCACGAGGAACGTCGTCGGCGTGACCACCAACCCGTCCATCTTCCAGGCCGCCATCGGCTCCGGGGCGGGCTACGAGGAGCAGCTCGCGGACCTGGCGGTGCGCGGTGTGACCGTCGACGAGGCCGTCCGGATGATGACGACCGCCGACGTCCGGGCCGCCGCCGACGTGCTGCGGCCGGTGTACGAGGCGAGTGGCGGCCGGGACGGCCGGGTCTCCATCGAGGTCGACCCGCGCCTCGCCCACGACACGGCGGCGACCGTCGCCGAGGCCCGGCAGCTGGCGTGGCTGGTGGACCGTCCGAACGTGATGATCAAGATCCCGGCGACGAAGGCGGGCCTGCCGGCGATCACGGAAGTGACCGGAGCGGGCATCAGTGTCAATGTGACGCTGATCTTCTCCCTGGAGCGCTACCGCGAGGTGATGGACGCCTATCTCGCCGGCCTGGAGAAGGCGCGGGCGGCCGGTCTCGGCCTGTCGGCGATCCACTCGGTCGCGTCGTTCTTCGTCTCCCGCGTGGACTCCGAGATCGACAAGCGGCTGACGCTGCTGGGCACGGACGAGGCCCTCGCCCTGAAGGGCCGGGCGGCCCTGGCCAACGCCCGGCTCGCCTACGAGGCGTACGAACAGGTCTTCGACGGGGAGCGCTGGCAGGCCCTGGAAGGCGCCGGAGCCAACCGGCAGCGCCCCCTTTGGGCCTCCACCGGTGTGAAGGACCCCGCCTACAAGGACACCCTGTACGTGGACGAGCTGGTCGCCCCCGGCACGGTCAACACCATGCCGGAGGCGACGCTGAACGCCGTCGCCGACCACGGCGACGTCCGGGGCGACACCGTCACCGGCGGCTACGACCGGGCCCGCGCGGACCTGGCGGCCGTCGAACGGCTAGGCATTGCATACGACGAGGTGGTGCGGCAACTGGAGGACGAGGGCGTGGCCAAGTTCGAGGTGGCCTGGCAGGACCTGCTGGACGCGGTCACCAAGTCCTTGAACAGCAAGGGAGTTGACGCGCAATGAGCGAGGGCATCGAGGGCATCCCCCAGACGGCCGAACAGGAGACCAAGGGCACCAAGGAGGACAAGGAGGCCCGGGCCGCGCAGGAGGCGGCCGGGGTCGAGCAGACCGGGGTGAGCGGCACGGCGGAGGCCGTCCCGTCCGCGGACCGTGCCGACACCGACACCGACACCGACTTCATCAACCCGCTGCGCGACCCGCAGGACCGCCGGCTGCCCAGGATCGCGGGCCCCTCCGGGCTGGTCATCTTCGGCGTCACCGGCGACCTGTCCCGCAAGAAGCTGATGCCGGCCGTGTACGACCTGGCCAACCGCGGTCTGCTGCCGCCGGGCTTCTCCCTGGTGGGTTTCGCCCGCCGGGACTGGGAGGACCAGGACTTCGCGCAGGTGGTGCACGACGCGGTCCGCGAGCACGCCCGCACCCCGTTCCGCGAGGAGGTCTGGCAGCAGCTCGCCGAGGGCATGCGGTTCATCCCGGGCGACTTCGACGACGACACGGCGTTCAAGCAGCTGCGCTCCGCCGTGGAGGAGCTGGACGCCTCCCGGGGCACCAGCGGCAACTACGCCTTCTACCTCTCGGTGCCGCCCAAGTTCTTCCCGAAGGTCGTGCAGCAGCTGAAGAAGCACAAGCTGGCCGACGCCCCGGAGGGTTCCTGGCGCCGCGCGGTCATCGAGAAGCCGTTCGGGCACGACCTGCGGTCGGCCGAGGAGCTCAACCGCATCGTGCACGAGGTGTTCGACCCGGAGCAGGTCTTCCGCATCGACCACTACCTGGGCAAGGAGACCGTCCAGAACCTGCTGGCCCTGCGCTTCGCCAACCAGATGTTCGAGCCGATCTGGAACCGGTCCTTCGTGGACCACGTGCAGATCACCATGGCCGAGGACATCGGCATCGGCGGCCGTGCCGGGTACTACGACGGCATCGGCGCCGCCCGTGACGTCATCCAGAACCACCTGCTCCAGCTGATGGCGCTCACCGCGATGGAGGAACCGGCCGCCTTCGACGCCGCCTCGCTGCTCACCGAGAAGCTGAAGGTCCTCAAGGCCGTGCGGCTGCCGCAGGACCTGGGGCAGGGCACCGTGCGCGGGCAGTACGCGGCGGCCTGGCAGGGCGGCACGAAGGTGCGCGGCTACCTGGAGGAGGACGGCATCGACCAGTCGTCCACGACCGACACGTACGCCGCGGTCAGGCTCCAGGTGGACAACCGCCGCTGGGCCGGTGTCCCGTTCTACCTGCGCACCGGCAAGCGGCTGGGGCGCCGCGTGACGGAGATCGCGGTCGTGTTCCAGCGGGCCCCGCACTCCCCGTTCGACTCCACCGCGACCGAGGAGCTGGGTTCCAACGCGATCGTCATCCGCGTCCAGCCGGACGAGGGCATGACGGTCCGCTTCGGCTCGAAGGTGCCGGGTACGTCGATGGAGATCCGGGACGTGACGATGGACTTCGCCTACGGCGAGTCGTTCACCGAGTCGAGCCCCGAGGCGTACGAACGGCTGATCCTCGACGTCCTCCTGGGCGACGCCAACCTGTTCCCCCGTCACCAGGAAGTGGAAGAGTCCTGGAAGATCCTCGACCCGATCGAGCAGTACTGGGCCACGCACGGCCGGCCCGCGCAGTACGCCTCGGGCAGCTGGGGACCCGAGGAAGCCGACGAGATGCTCGCACGAGACGGACGGAGCTGGCGCAGGCCATGAAGATCGACCTGACCGACACCACGGCAAGCAAGATCAACAAGGCGCTGGTGCAGGGCCGCCGCGCCATCGGCACGCCCGCCGTGGGCATGGTCCTGACGATGGTGATCGTCACGGACGAGGAGAACGCCTACGACGCGATCAAGGCGGCCGAGGAGGCCTCGCACGAGCACCCCTCGCGCACCCTGGTCGTCATCAAGCGGCACGCCCGCACCCCGCGCGACCGCCAGTCCTCCCGGCTGGACGCCGAGGTCCGGGTGGGCGCCGACGCGGGCACCGGCGAGACGGTGATCCTCAGGACCTACGGCGAGGTGTCCGACCACGCCGACTCGGTGGTGCTGCCGCTGCTGCTGCCGGACGCCCCGGTGGTGGTGTGGTGGCCGGTGGACGCCCCCGAGGTGCCCTCCAAGGACCCGCTCGGGGCGTTGGCCCAGCGGCGGATCACCGACCTGTACGCCGTCGAGAACCCCCTGGAGACGCTCCAGGCCCGGGTCCGCTCCTACGCGCCCGGTGACACCGACCTCGCCTGGACCCGGCTGACGCCCTGGCGTTCGATGCTGGCGGCGGCGCTGGACCAGGCCCGGGCGCGGATCACCTCGGCGGCGGTGGAGGCCGAGGCCGAGAACCCGGCCGCCGAGCTGCTGGCCCGCTGGCTGGAGGCACGGCTGCACGTTCAGGTGGACCGCGTGGTCACCGCCGGGCCGGTGGTGACGGCGGTGCGCCTGGGCACGCAGCACGGGGAGATCGTCATCGACCGCCCCGAAGGGCCGCTGGCCACGCTGACCCTGCCGGGCCAGCCGTCGCGCACCCTCGCGCTGAAGGTCCGTGCCACCTCCGAACTCATCGCCGAGGAGCTGCGGCGCCTCGACGCGGACGAGATGTACGCCGTCGCCCTGAACGGCGCGGCGACCGAGGAGACCCCTGCCCATGTCTGACTCCCCCGACGGAACCCCCCGGCTCACCCGGCGGCCCGAGTGGACCGCCCTGGAGGACCACCGCAAGGACGCCCTGCCGCAGCCCGGTCTGCGCGAGCTGTTCGCGGCGGATCCCGGGCGGGCCGAGCGCTACGTGGTGCACGTGGGCGACCTGCGGATCGACTACTCCAAGCACCTGGTCACCGACGAGACGCTGGCCCTGCTCCAGGAGCTGGCCGCCGCGGCCGACGTGTCCGGGCTGCGCGACGCCATGTTCCGCGGCGAGAAGATCAACATCACCGAGGACCGGGCCGTGCTGCACACCGCGCTGCGCGCCCCGCGGGACGCCGTGATCGAGGTCGACGGTGAGAACGTCGTCCCGGGCGTGCACGCCGTGCTCGACAAGATGGCGGACTTCGCGGACCGGGTGCGCTCCGGCGAGTGGACCGGCCACACCGGCAAGCGGATCCGCAACGTCGTCAACATCGGCATCGGCGGCTCCGACCTCGGCCCGGCGATGGCCTACGAGGCGCTGCGGCCGTTCACCGACCGGGAGCTGACGTTCCGTTTCGTGTCGAACGTGGACGGCGCCGACCTGCACGAGGC
>NZ_WWIC01000322.1:0-2746 GCF_009872555.1 Streptomyces sp. SID5643 | reverse complement strand
GTGCGCACCGCGTCCCGGTCGCCGAGCCAGATGTTGTCGCCCATCCCGATCTCGTCGCCGTAGTACAGGATCGGCGAGCCGGGCAGCGACAGCAGCAGGGCTGTGAACAGCTCGATCTGGTTGCGGTCGTTGTCCAGCAGCGGGGCGAGCCTGCGACGGATGCCGATGTTGGCGCGCATGCGGGGGTCCTTGGCGTACTCGGCCCACATGTAGTCGCGCTCTTCGTCGGTGACCATTTCGAGCGTGAGCTCGTCGTGGTTGCGCAGGAAGATGCCCCACTGGCAGTTCGACGGAATGGCCGGGGTCTTGGCCAGGATCTCGGAGACCGGGTAGCGGGATTCCCGCCGGACGGCCATGAAGATGCGCGGCATGACGGGGAAGTGGAACGCCATGTGGCACTCGTCGCCGCCGCTCGGGTAGTCGCCGAAGTAGTCGACGACGTCCTCGGGCCACTGGTTGGCCTCAGCCAGCAGCACCGTGTCCGGGTACTGCGCGTCGATCTCCTTGCGCACCCGCTTCAGGAAGTCGTGCGTCTCCGGGAGGTTCTCGCAGTTGGTGCCCTCCTGCTGGTACAGGTACGGCACCGCGTCCAGCCGGAACCCGTCGATGCCCAGGTCCAGCCAGAACTTCAGGGCGGAGATCATCTCCTCCTGCACGGCCGGGTTCTCGTAGTTGAGGTCCGGCTGGTGGGAGAAGAACCGGTGCCAGTAGTACTGCTTGCGGACCGGGTCGTAGGTCCAGTTGGAGGCCTCGGTGTCGACGAAGATGATCCGCGCGTCCTGGAACTGCTTGTCGTCGTCCGCCCACACGTAGTAGTCGCCGTAGGGCCCGTCGGGGTCCTTGCGCGACTCCTGGAACCACGGGTGCTGGTCGCTGGTGTGGTTCATGACGAAGTCGATGATCACGCGCATGCCGCGCTGGTGGGCGGCGTCGACGAACTCCACGAAGTCCGCGAGGTCGCCGAACTCCGGCAGCACGGCCGTGTAGTCGGAGACGTCGTAGCCGCCGTCGCGCAGCGGAGACTTGAAGAACGGTGGCAGCCACAGGCAGTCGACGCCGAGCCACTGGAGGTAGTCGAGCTTCGCGGTCAGGCCCTTGAGGTCGCCGACGCCGTCGCCGTTGCTGTCCTGGAACGAGCGGACGAGCACCTCGTAGAAGACGGCGCGTTTGAACCACTCCGGGTCGCGGTCCCGGGCGGGAGTGTCCTCGAAGGTGTCCGGAACGGGTTCGTTGACGATCATGTTGTGGGTGACCCTCCGATCTCCGGGGTGGACGGTCGCAGAACCGTGAAGACGTGCGCGGGCCTGCGGCCCGGTTCGAGGCGCACATAGTTGGCCCTGCCCCAGTGATAGGTCTCGCCGGTGAGCTCGTCGCGCACCGGCACCGACTCGTGCCAGTCCAGGCCGAGTTGCGGCATGTCCAACGAGACCGTGGCCTCCTGGGTGTGGTGGGGGTCGAGGTTCGCGACCACCAGAACCGTGTTCGAACCCTTCCGCTTCGAGTAGGCGATCACCGCTTCCTGGTCGGCGTGGTGGAAGTGGATGTCCCGCAGCTGCTGAAGGGCAGGATTCTCCCGCCGGATGGTGTTGAGCCGGGTGAGGAGCCGGGTGATGGTGCGGCCCTCGCGTTCGGCGGCGGCCCAGTCGCGGTGCCTGAGCTGGTACTTCTCCGAGTCCAGATACTCCTCGCTGCCCTCCTTCAGCGGGGTGTTCTCACACAGCTCGTAGCCGGAGTAGATGCCCCAGGCCGGCGACAGGGTCGCCGCGAGCACGGCCCGGACCTCGAAGGCGGGCCGGCCGCCGTGCTGGAGGTAGGCGTGCAGGATGTCGGGGGTGTTGGCGAAGAAGTTCGGCCGCATGTAGGAAGCGGCCTCACCCGAGAGCTCCGTGAGGTACTCGGTCAGCTCCTGCTTGGTGTTGCGCCACGTGAAGTACGTGTACGACTGCTGGAAACCGATCTGGGCCAGGGTGTGCATCATCGCCGGACGCGTGAACGCCTCGGCCAGGAAGATCACATCCGGGTCGGTGCGGTTGACCTCCCCGATCACCCGCTCCCAGAACACCACCGGCTTGGTGTGCGGATTGTCCACCCGGAAGATCCGCACCCCGGCGTCCATCCAGTGCCGCAGCACCCGCACCGTCTCCGCGACCAGACCGTCCATGTCGGCGTCGAAGGCGATCGGGTAGATGTCCTGGTACTTCTTCGGCGGGTTCTCCGCATAGGCGATGGTGCCGTCGGGGCGGTGGTGGAACCACTCCGGGTGCTTCTGCACCCAGGGATGGTCCGGCGAGCACTGCAACGCGAAGTCCAGCGCCACCTCCATGCCCAGCTCCCGCGCCCGCCGCACGAAGGCGACGAAGTCCTCCAGCGTCCCCAGATCCGGGTGCACCGCGTCATGACCGCCCTCGGGCGAACCGATCGCCCAGGGCACACCCACGTCGTCCGGACCGGGGGAGAGGGTGTTGTTCTTCCCCTTGCGGAACGTGGTGCCGATGGGGTGGATCGGCGGCAGGTAGACCACGTCGAAGCCCATCGCCGCGATCGCCGGAAGCCTGCGCGCCGCCGTGGCGAACGTGCCGTGCGGCTGCTCGCGCGTGCCCTCCGAACGCGGGAAGAACTCGTACCACGAGCCGTACAGCGCCCGCTCCCGCTCCACCAGCAGCGGCAGCGGCTCACTGCTGGTCACCAGATCCCGCAGCGGATACCGCGCCAGGACCTCGTCCACCTCCGGCGTCAGCGCCCCCGC
>NZ_WWIC01000321.1:0-239 GCF_009872555.1 Streptomyces sp. SID5643 | reverse complement strand
CGCGTCCGGGTGCTCCGCGTCCGGGCGGTCCCGGCCAGGGTGGCCAGGGCCGTGGTGACCGCGGTGACCGTCCCGGCGCTCCGCGCCAGGGTGGCGGCGCCCCGCGTCCCGGTGCCCGTCCGGCGGGTCCCCGCCCGGGCAACAACCCGTTCACCTCTGGTGGCTCCACCGGCATGGCGCGCCCGCAGGCGCCCCGTCCGGGCGGTGCCCCGCGTCCGGGCGGCCCCGGTGCGCCCGGT
>NZ_WWIC01000320.1:0-391 GCF_009872555.1 Streptomyces sp. SID5643 | reverse complement strand
GCGATCCCGGCGGCCAGTGCCCGCACCGCCAGACCCACCGACCGCGCGTCGGCGTCCGCCGGGAGATCGATCAGACCACCCCAGCGATCGGGGATTTCAAGAGCGGCAACCTGTCCGAGCGCCCACAGCTGCGCGCCCGCCGTCTCCGGCACCTCACCAGGCACCACGGACACCGCACCCCACGTCACCGCCCACACCGGAACACCGAACCCGGCGTCGCCGACGGCCTGCACCAGTGCCAGTGAGGTCGCGATGGCGATCGGCACGGTCGGGCAGTCGGCCTGTACACCCCCGGACCACCCCAGGAGGGACAGAATTCCGACAGGGGGTTCCTGTTCTTCGGCCGCGGTGGTGGTGAGCCGCGCCGACAGGTCGGCGCGGTCCGTCGCCG
>NZ_WWIC01000319.1:0-482 GCF_009872555.1 Streptomyces sp. SID5643 | reverse complement strand
GGGTTCCGTCGGGACGACCGCGGTGACCGCCCCGCCTTCCGGCGTGACGACCGTCGGGATGACAGGCGGGATGACCGTCGGGATGACAGGCGTGACGACCGGCGGGACGACCGCCGTGGCGAGCGGCGTGAGGGTGACCGTGGCGGGTTCCCCCGTCGTGACGACCGGGAGCGCGGCGGTTTCCGTCGCGACGACAACCGCGACCGTGGCTTCCGCGACGACAACCGCGACCGTGGCTTCCGCGGTGGCGACCGGGACCGCCCCAGGGACGGTGACCGCGGCTTCCGGCGTGACGACCGTGGTGGTTTCCGTGGGCGTGACGAGCGGCGTGACGAGCGGCGTGGGGACGACCGTGGAGAGCGTGGCGGCTTCCGGCGCGACGACGCCGGCCGGGGCGGGCGTCCCGGGTTCCGTCGCGAGGACGGCCCCCGCAGCGACCGCGGCGAGTTCCGCCGTGACGACCGCCGTGACGACCGCCGTGA
>NZ_WWIC01000318.1:0-1027 GCF_009872555.1 Streptomyces sp. SID5643 | reverse complement strand
CAGCGGCACGAGCACACTGGTCACGGTCAGGTCGAACGCGAGTGACGAGTGCAGGGGGGCGCCACCGGTCCCCTTCCCGTACGCGTCCGCCGCCCACGTCACATAGTTGGCCAGGCCTCCGTGGGTGACCGCCACGCCCTTCGGGCGTCCCGTCGAGCCCGAGGTGTAGATGACGTACGCCAGACCGTCCCGCTCCACCGCTACGCCGGGAGACGTCGCCGGAGCGGCCGCCAGCTGCGTCGCGGTCAGCGGATCGTCCAGCGCCACCAGGCGCCCACGGCCGGCGGGGAGTTCGTCGAGAATCTCCTCCGTCGTCAACGCCAGCACGGACCGGCTGTCACGGAGCATGAACGCGATCCGCTCCGCCGGGTAGTCCGGATCCACCGGCAGATAGCCGGCCCCGGCCTTCCACACACCCAGGATCGCCGCGACCATGTCCACGCCACGCGGCAGGCACAACCCCACGACCGATTCCGCACCCACCCCCTGGCTCACCAGGAACTGGGCGATCCGGTTCGCGCGCTCGTCGAGTTCCGCGTAGGACGTCTCGACGCCCTCGGCGACGACCGCCACCGCGTCCGGCGTCCGCGCCGCCTGGGCTTCGAACAGCCCCGGCACCAGTCCCGTCGGCAGCTCCCGTGCCGTGTCGTTCCACTCCACGAGTACCCGACGACGCTCAGCCTCGTCGAGGACCTGGATCTCGCTCAGTCTCAGCTGCGGGTCGGCGACGAGGAGCCCCAGGACCCGCACCCACCGCTCCGCGTAGCCTTCGACCGTCGTCACGTCGAACAGGTCGGCCGCCGCGGTCACCGCACCGCGCAGCCCTGCCGGCGCGCCCTGCGCGTCGAACACCTCTCCGACGGATACCTCGACGTCGAACTTCGCCACCGCTGCCCCGGCGGGTATTCCCCCCGCCCGGGCGCCCGGCAGGTCGAGGACGGCCTGGGCGTTGTTCTGAAGGTCGAGCTGCACCTGGAACAGCGGGTGGCGGGCCATCGACCGGCTCGGAGCCAGCTCCTCCACCAGC
>NZ_WWIC01000317.1:0-746 GCF_009872555.1 Streptomyces sp. SID5643 | reverse complement strand
TCGCCTGGTGTGGTGTCGGGTGTGGTGTCGGTCGAGGGTGGCCGGTCGGTGTTTGTGTTTCCGGGTGCGGGGACGAAGTGGTCGGGGATGGCGGCGCGGCTGTGGGCGGAGTCGGCTGTGTTCGCGGAGTCGATGGCGCGGTGTGAGGCGGCGTTTGCGGGCTTGGTGGACTGGCGGTTGTCGGATGTGATCGCTCAGGTGCCGGGTGCTGTGTCGTTGGAGCGTGAGGATGTGGCGCAGCCGGTTTCGTTTGCGGTGATGGTGTCGCTGGCGCAGTTGTGGCGGTCGTTGGGTGTGGTGCCGGATGCGGTGGTGGGGCATTCGCAGGGGGAGATTGCTGCTGCGGTGGTGGCGGGTGGCCTGTCGTTGGAGGACGGGGCGCGGGCGGTGGTGTTCCGGTCGCGGGTGGTGGAAGAGGTTTTGTCGGGTGGGGGGATTGCTTCGGTGCGTCTTTCGCGGGCCGAGGTGGAGGAGCGGTTGGCGGGTGGGGGTGGTGGGCTGAGTGTGGCGGTGGTGAATGCGCCGTCGTCGACTGTTGTGGCTGGTGAGTTGGGGGAGTTGGAGCGGTTCGTTGCCGCGTGTGAGGCCGAGGGGGTGCGTGCGCGTCGGCTGGAGTTCGGGTATGCGTCGCATTCGGTGTTTGTGGAGCCGGCTCGTGGGCGGTTGCTGGAGGTGCTGGCGGGGATCCGTCCGAGGAGCGGTGAGGTGCCGTTCTATTCGACGGTGGAGGCCGCGGCGGTCGACAC